>JAWXTM010000016.1:0-38910 GCA_044433505.1 Rikenellaceae bacterium | reverse complement strand
ACCGCCACCAGTCGACCCCATTGTACCAAGACCGTGAGCATCGTCAACTAGGATACGGAAATTGAAATCCTTCTTAAGAGCAACAATTTCGTCAAGTTTACCAAGGTCACCCTTCATACCAAATACACCCTCGGTAATCAACAAAATACCACCACCAGTCTTAGCAGCCCATTTAGTAGCACGCTCCAGCTGAGTGCGGCAGTTTTCGATATTATTGTGAGGGAACACGAAGCGTTTTCCACCCTTAGCCTTGTGCAACAAAAGACCGTCAATGATACAAGCGTGCGCCTCTGAGTCATAAACAATCACATCACGAGCAGTAGTTAGCGTGTCGATAATCGAAACCATACCTTGGTAACCAAAGTTCAACAAAAAAGCATCAGGTTTACCAACCCACTCAGCCATTTTGCGTTCCAATTCTTCGTGGTACTTAGTCTGTCCACTCATCATACGAGCACCCATAGGAGCAGCCATACCAAACTCAGTTGCAGCAGCACCATCGGCAGCAATAACTTCAGGGTGAGCAGCCAAGCCAAGGTAGTTGTTTAGCGACCAGTTAAGCATCATTTTACCACGGAACTTCATACGAGGAGAGATAGCACCCTCCAACTTAGGGAATGTAAAGTAACCGTGTGATTCCTTCATATACTGACCAATAGGACCGCCAGTATCTGCTTTGATTCTTGCAAAGATATCCATTTTCTTTATAATTTATGGTTGAAAATTAAGTTATTTTGAAACGTTCTAAAGTGCCCTACTCTAAAAAAATAAGACTCGCAAAGGTAATAATTTTTTATAGAAAAACTCCAAAAATATCGAAAAAAATATTATCTTTGCCTTTTTTAAATGGAATATAGGGGACTTCTAAAAATTGACCCCACTAAAATTTGATAAATAAAATGGATATAAGAAATAGGTTTTGATGACTTTGGAGCTTATATTTTGGTTGATTTTTCACCTTTTTTAGGTCGAATAGCGGGGCTATTAGACCTAAAATACAGCAAAAACTCAGCTCAAAATCTAACCCCAAATTCACCAAATCAATTTTTAGAAGTCCCCTAAACACTTTTTGTGTCAATATAAACGTTTTAATTTATATGAAAACTACAAAAATAATATTTTACGCCACACTTGTGTGCGCTATGCTCAGCCTATCGGGCTGCTCAGCATACTACAAACTGCTCCAAACCGACGACGCTATGGCAAAGTACGATATGGGGATGGAGTACTACAATACCACAAAATACAGCAAAGCAGCAACCCTATTTGATAGTGCTATGCCTATGCTTATGGGTACACCCTATGAGGACACTACCCTCTTTACCCTAGGCAAGCTCTACTTCGCAACCAGAAGCTACGAAACCTCTGCCGAAACGATGGACAGCTACCGCAACAAATTCCCTCGCAGTAACTACACCCCTGAGGCTGAGTATATTCGTGCAATGAGTTTTTACAATATGTCACCTGTTGCGGAAAAGGATCAGCAGTCTACTCGACGTGCAATTACTGCATTTATCGAGTATATCAACCGCTACCCAGACTCTCCCTTCACCCCAGAAATTAAAGAGCTGACCGAAGAGCTAAACAGAAAACTCTACTACAAAAAGTATATCAATGCGGCAATGTACTACAAGCTTGGCTACTACCAATCGGCTGTAACTTCATTGCGTGCTGTGCTCAAGGAAAACCCTGAAAGCCCATACCGTGAGGATATTTTGTATCTTATTTGCAAGTCGTGGTTTGACTATGCTAAAAAGAGCGTCTACTCAAAGCAACTTGACAGATACCTAAATTCGATTGACGCATACTATAACTTTAAGACCTCGTTCCCTGATTCTCGTCAGTTTGGACGTGAGCTAGAGCGTATGAAAAACTATGCTCAGGACTTTGTCGACCAGAATGGTGTAACTTCGCAGTCGCTCGAAACTAGTGCAAAAAAGATTGAGGAAGCCAAAGCTGATATTCTCAAGTCAAAGGACGAACTCTTCTTGGCAAGAAGCAAACAAGAGCGCAGGGATCTACACGATGTGATTAAAAAATCACGTGAGATAGTTAGGGTTGAAGGCAAGAAATCTCGTGCCGAGGCAAAGATAATGCGCCAAAATGACAGAGTCAAAGACAAGGAGATGAAAGAATTCCTCAAAGAAGAAAAGGCTATAGAAAAGGCTGAACAAGAGGCAGCTAAAGAGGCGGCTAGGCAGAGAATTGAAGAACTCAAGGATGCTGCCGCTCAGCAAGACAACCAAACTAACGACTAGTCTAAACATATATAATATAATTCCAAAACAAAAGAATGAAAAAAGTACCAACTAACACAATTACTCGTACCATTAGTGATATTGACGCACCTACTGGCAACCTTTACGAGAGTGTAGCTGTTATCTCAAAACGTGCTAACCAAATATCAAAGGAGACCAAAGAGGAACTTACCACTAAACTTGCTGACTTTGCAGGTACTAGCGACAACCTCGAAGAGACTTTCGAAAATAGAGAACAAATCGAAATCTCTCGCCACTACGAACGCCAACCTAAAGCGGTGCTTGTAGCGGTCGAAGAATTTCTTGATGGAGAGGTTGAGCATCAAGTAAAATAAACCTTCTCTATATTTTAAAGATATGCGTGTATTACTAGGAGTTACAGGAGGTATTGCAGCATATAAGGCTGCAAGCTTGGTTCGTGAGTTTATTAAAGCTGGCTGCGAGGTTCGTGTGGTTATGAGCCATAGTGCCAAAGACTTTATTACGCCTCTTACGCTAGCAACACTATCTAAAAACCCTGTCTTCTGCGAAGGTTTTTCGCCAGAAGATGGACGCTGGAACTCACATATCTCGCTTGGCGAATGGGCCGATGTTATGGTTATTGCTCCTGCTACGGCTAATACAATAGCTAAGATGAGGGGTGGGGTGGCTGATAACCTATTGCTGTGTACTTACCTTTCGGCTAGATGCGAAGTGGTAGTTGCCCCTGCGATGGACCTCGATATGTGGGCACACGCCGCCACACAAGAAAACCTTGATATATTAAAGGGTCGTGGCGTAAGGGTTATTGAACCCTCCGACGGATTCCTCGCTAGTGGACTTGTGGGCAAAGGACGGATGGCCGAGCCAGAAACTATCGCTCAGCAAGTATTACTACCATATCAAAAAAAAGACTTTAAGGGCAAACGAGTATTAGTTACTGCTGGGGCTACTGTAGAAAAGATTGATGCTGTAAGGTATATCTCGAACTTCTCGACTGGAAAGATGGGGCGTGCTATTGCCGCTGAGTTCGAGAGCAGGGGTGCTGAGGTCATACTGTTTGGTGGTGGTATGAGTGCACAGGAACTACTCGAAGCTGCTCAGAGCGAATTCGAGAGGTGTGATATTGCGGTATTTGCAGCGGCTGTTGCGGACTATACACCCCAACAGGTTAGCCAAAGTAAGATTAAGAGCGAAAAGGATGGAGAGGGCATAACGCTAAAGCTAGTGCCGACTGCCGATATTGCTCGAACACTTAGCTCAAAGAAACGCTCAGACCAGATAACCGTTGGCTTTGCGCTAGAGAGTGACAACGAGAGAGAGAATGCGCTTAAAAAACTTACTAACAAAAATCTCGATGCCATTGTGCTTAACTCCCTAAGGGATGAGGGTGCAGGCTTTGGGGGTGACACTAATAAGATTACTATCTTTGATAGGGATGGTGCTACCGACTTTGAGCTAAAGAGCAAAACTGAGGTGGCGCACGATATTGTAGAGTACATTTACTCTAAAGGGGACTTCTAAAACACCAATATGTTAAAACGTCTACATATAGAGAACTATGCTATTATAGAGAACCTAGATATTGATTTCGAAAAATCGCTTAACACCGTAACTGGTGAAACGGGTGCAGGTAAGTCAATACTACTTGGTGCTCTTGGGCTGCTTAGTGGTGTACGTGCCGATAGCAGTGCTGTTGGACAGGGTGGACGAAGTTGTGTTGTGGAGGGTGAGTTTGTGGTAGAGGGAAGTGCGGTGGAGCAGCTGCTCAGCGAGCTAGAGGTCGACTACTATAGAACGATTACCATTAGACGGATAATTCAGAGCGAGGGCAAGAGCCGTGCCTATATCGAAAATACACCCGTTACGCTCAGCGTACTAAAGGGTCTTAGCGATGCACTTCTAGATATTCACTCTCAGCACAAAACACTGCTGCTGGGTAGAGCCGACTTTCAGCGTGAGATACTCGATGCAATGGCGCAAAACAGTCACCTTTTTAGTGAGTATAACCAGAAATATTGTGAGTTGGAGCAACTCCAAAATACTATTCTTAGCCTAAAGCGTGCTCAACGAAAGAGCGAGGAGGAACAAGACTATATTGCCTACCAAATCGAACAACTCAACCAAGCGAATATCAAGAGTGGTGAGCAGCAGGAGCTAGAGACTCTACAACGTGAGCTAAGTAATGCTGCCGAGGTGATAGAGGGCTATAGTATGGCAGAGGGTGCGCTCAGCGACGACGAGCAAGGTGCGCTCAGTGCGCTAAGTGGTGCAAAGGCAGGACTTAGGCGTATCGAGGAGTACTCTACGGGAGCTGAGGAGTTGTACAAAAGGATTGAGAGTTGCTATATTGAAATACAAGACATTTGCGAAGATCTCGGCGATAGGCTCTCTAGCGTGGAGGTGAACCCTGCCCGACTACAAAGCATCGAAGAGAGGCTAGATATAATCTACACTCTCGCCAAAAAACATAGAGTAGAGAGTGGTGATAATCTGTGCGAAGTGCTCGAAAAGTTCCAAAGCCAGCTCGACTCTATTGAGGGTGGCACAGAGGATATTCTCCGCAAGGAGGAGCAAGCCAGAGCACTAAAGAGTGAGGCACTGAAGCTTGCCCAAGAGCTAAGCCATAAACGAAGCGAGGTAGTGCCCCACGTAAAGAGATTTGTGGAGGCTCAGCTGCTGCAACTTGGGATAGCTCACCCACGCTTCGATGCGCAGGTGACCAGTAGCGAGGAGCTGACCCCTAGCGGCTGTGATACCATTAGATTCCTCTTTTCGGCTAACGAGAAGATGAGCCTACAACCCCTCGAAAGCGTTGCTAGTGGCGGAGAGATGGCGCGTGTAATGCTCGCTATCAAAAACCTAGTGGCTCAAAAGATGGAACTCCCAACCATTATCTTCGATGAGATTGATACGGGTGTTTCGGGAGCTGTGGCAGATGCCTTTGGTGATATTATTGAGGGTATGAGCTCTTCAATGCAAGTTATAAATATTACCCACCTACCCCAAATTGCTGCCAAGGGGGGCAGCCACTTCGAAGTCTATAAGGACAGAGAGGGAACACATATTAAAAGACTAAACAAAGAGGAGCGTGTCGAACGTATTGCCGCAATGCTCTCGGGAGCTGAGGTAAGCGATGCCGCCCGTAAACAAGCAAAATTATTATTAAGACCAAGTAACTAACACACCAAAGAAAAGATGAAAATTTACCTACGCCGTGCCTTTAGATATGCACTCTACCTATGTATCATTCTTGTAATTCTAACCTTTGTACTAAAGAGTATTCAGGGCGGAGAGTGGGCACTAATCACTGCCGCAAAGAGCGGAAGACTCCTTTACATACTCAGTGTACTAGTAGGCTTTGCACTGCTCTACCCTTCGTTTAGCTACCCTAGCCGCTCACTACCCTTCAGCGCAGAACTCTACAAAGAAGATGTGGAGCGTGTTATGGCAATGTGTGGCTATGTTAAGAAAGGCGAGGATGGCAACAAGATGATTTTCCGCTCAGCTAAGGGTTTTAATAGATTGATTTTGCTCTACGAAGATGCTATCACTATCACCTCTGGGGCACACTCCTCTACAATCTCAGGCCCTCGTCGTGAGGTAGTAAAAGCACTCTATCGCCTAGGCACATTTATAAAATAACCTATGAAAAAGATATTACTTGTAATAGCTCTGGGTGTGGTGAGCCTATACAGCTCGGCTAAAACACCCCCAACCCAAAAAGATGCCGAAAAACAACACCAACTAGAAGTTGCTCAAAATATTGAGTCGCTTCTATATGTTTTTAGGAGCATTAACCTCTTCTATGTAGACACCGTCTCGCCATCAAAGCTGATGCAGAGTGCCGCTCGCAGTATGTTCCGTTCGCTCGACCCATACTCAGAATACATCTCGAAAGAGGAGATGGAGGACTTTGAATTCTCTACCACTGGTAAGTATGGTGGTGTAGGCTCGCTTATTCGCCAACGGGGCGAGTGGGTCGAAATTGCCGAACCCTATAAAGGCTCGCCTTCGGATCTCTCTGGACTAAAGGCTGGAGATAGACTAGTGTCCATTGACAATGAAACCCTACAGTCAATAGGCTCTGCTGCGGTGAGCAATAAGCTAAAGGGCGATCCAGGCACTACCTTCCAACTGGTGTACCGCCCACTAAGGGATACCACCACGCTGGATACAGTAATGATTACTCGTGAAAAAATCTCAATCCCAGCCGTACCATACTACGGTATCATTAGAGATTCTATAGGCTATATTAACTTTAGTTCATTCACCAAAGATGGAGCAACCGAGGTGCACGCCGCCTTTAATGCAATGAAGCAGAGCGCAGAGATGAACTCCCTGATTCTCGATTTGCGTGATAATGGTGGCGGCGTTGTTGACGAAGCTATCGAGATACTTAGTCTATTTTTACCAAAGAATAGCGAGGTGCTAAGCATTATTGGTAAAATCGAGGAGTCTAACAAAGATTTCTCTACGATTTATAGCCCAGAGGACCTCGATATTCCTATAGTAGTGTTGGTGAATAATATGTCAGCCTCGGCATCCGAGATTGTAGCAGGTGCGCTGCAAGACCTCGACCGTGCGGTGATTATCGGAGAACGCAGCTTCGGAAAGGGGCTTGTGCAAACAACTCGTGCTGCACCCTATGGCGGAATGGTCAAGATTACCACTGGCAAGTACTACACCCCGTCGGGTCGCTGCATCCAAGCACTTGACTACACCCACCGCCAAGAAGATGGTAGCGTAGGGCATATCCCAGACTCCCTGATTCAAGAATTCACTACCGTAAACGGGCGAAAGGTTTATAGCGGTGGAGGGATTATCCCCGATATTAAAGTAGAGCTTGAAAGCTACTCTAATTTCACTAAACTGATGGTATTCTATTCCTTTATTGATGACTTTGCGAACCTTTGGGCAGCACATAACTCTCCCTCAAAAGAGGAGTTTGAACTCAGCGACGAGCTGTACCAAGAGTTCGTTGACTTTATGCAAGACAAGGAGATTAAGTATGAATCATACAGCGCAATCAAGCTCAAAGAGTTGCGTGATGCAGCCGCTGAGGAAAAATACGATAGCCTAATAATCCAAGAGCTTGACCTTATTGCCCAAAAGATTAGCAACGACAAGAACCAAGAACTCCAACGCAATAAGACCGATATTAAAGAGATGCTAAAGTACGCACTTCTTAATAGACTCTTCTACAAGGAGTATGCAATAGAGAAATCCACCGAGGTTGACCCATATATCAACGCTGCTGTAGAGGTGCTCTCTAACCCAAGTGAATACCAAAGAATACTAACAGAGCAAGATACACAAAAGAACTAACACCACCCATTATTATGAGAAAATTTATATTAATAATTCTATTATGCGTGATTAGCCCTATGGTTAGCGCAGAGATGCCTTCGCCTAAGGGTGAGATTAAACAATACACAAAGACTCTTAGCGAGATATTCAAAGATATTGACAAATATTATGTTGACACCGTCAGTGCAAAGAATCTACTAAGAGCAGCTACCACTGCAATGTTCGAGTCGCTAGATCCATTCTCGATGTATATATCACCAGAGGAACAAGCTCTGTACGATCAAAGCACGTCGGATAAATATGCAGGTATGGGTACAAGGACACGTTTCAGAGGGGACGCTATTGAAATATTAGAAGCCTACAAAGGTGACCCTGCTGACCTTGCTGGACTAAGGGCTGGAGATCAATTACTCTATATTGATGGGCAGCCTCTAGAAACTTCGACGGCATCCGAACAGCTCGCTGGTGCGGCAGGCACAAGCTTTACTTTGGTCTACAGACCAATCAAAGATACGCTGCGACTCGACACCGTTACCATTACAAGGAAAGAGATCACTATCTCGCCAATACCGTACTATGGCACAGTTGGCGACTCGATTGGATACATTAAGTTTAATCATTTCTCTGATGATTGCGCCTCAGTATTTAAAGCAGCATTCCAAGATCTTCAACAAAATAGTGCTATACGCTCACTTATTATTGACTTGCGTGATAATGGAGGTGGCATTGTCGAGGAGAGTCTCGAAATGCTAAGTATGTTTCTACCACAGAACACCAAAGTTCTAAATATCCAGATGAAGTACTACAATATAAATCAAGCACACCGTACAAAGAGTCAACCCCTTGACCTCGATATTCCTATTGCAATATTGATAAATAGTGGTACTGCCTCAGCTTCCGAGATACTCTCAGGTGCACTTCAGGATCTAGATCGTGCAGTGATAATAGGAGAGAGAAGCTATGGCAAAGGTATTGTACAATCGGTGCTTGGGGGCAAGTTCGATGGCAATATAAAGATTACTACTGGCAAATACTATACTCCTTCGGGTCGTTGCATCCAAGCACTCGACTACGCCCACCGTGCCGAAGACGGTAGTATTGAACATATCCCAGACTCACTGATCAAGACCTTCACTACCAGCAATGGACGAAAAGTTTACAGCGGTGGGGGTATTCTGCCAGATATTAGAGTCGAGAGCGATACCCTTTCGCACTTTACTGACAGGCTGCTTAACGAGTATCTATATATAGCTGATTTTGCAAATCAGTGGACAGCACACAATACGGTAAGTAAAGAAAACTTCGCTATAACTGACGAAATTTACGCCGAATTTATTAACTTTATGCAGGATAAGAGAGTAGGTTATCAGTCCTTTAATAGCGCAAAGTTCCAAGAGCTGCGCACGGCTGCCAAGCAAGATGGTATAGACGATTGGGTTGTTGCACAAATAGACCAGATGGAGCAAAACGTCAATGCCAGTAAAAACCTACAACTAGAAAATAATAGAGAAGAGATTTCTAGTCTACTGAAATATGCCATACTAAAACGATTATTCTACAATGAATATGCAATAGAGGAATCGTTAAGTAGTGATGCAATGGTCACTACTGCAATGGAAGTGCTACTAGACAAAAATGAATACCAAAGAATACTAACAGAGCAAGATACACAAAAGAACTAACTATGGAATATAATTTTAAAGAGATAGAGAGCAAATGGCAAGAAAGATGGGCACAAGAGGGTGTCTATAAAGTAGAGGTAGACCACAGCAAACCAAAGTTTTATGTGCTGGATATGTTCCCATACCCATCGGGAGCAGGTCTGCACGTTGGTCACCCACTAGGCTATATTGCTTCGGATATTTACAGCCGCTACAAGAGATCGAAGGGTTTTAATGTACTTCACCCAATGGGCTATGATGCCTTTGGTCTACCTGCCGAACAATATGCAATCCAGACGGGGCAGCACCCTGCGGTTACTACCGAAAAAAATGTGGCTCGCTACCGTGAGCAAATGGATAAAATCGGCTTCTGTTACGACTGGAGCCGTGAGATTCGCACCTGTGACCCTGCATACTATAAGTGGACTCAGTGGGCATTCCTAAAGATGTATGACCACTACTACGATGAGCAAAAGAACCAAGCACGCCCTATCTCAGAACTACTCGAAAAACACCCAGAATGGAATGACCTCAGCAAAAAAGAGCTAGAGGAAATCCTGCACCGTGACTATAGACTCGCTTTTCAGGCCGTGACTATGGTGAATTGGTGCGAGGCACTGGGTACTGTACTTGCTAATGACGAGGTGAAGGATGGGCTGTCGGTCAGAGGTGGTCACCCCGTAGAGCAAAAACCTATGAAGCAGTGGTTGCTTAGGGTTACAGCTTATGCCGAACGCCTACAAAAGGGGCTTGATACTTTACAGTGGAGCGAATCACTAAAGGAGATTCAAAGAGGGTGGATTGGTCGCAGCGAGGGTGCTAGCATCCACTTTAAGACAGAGTGTGGTGCAGATATTGAGGTCTTTACGACACGTGCCGACACTATCTTCGGAGCTACCTTTATGGTACTTGCTCCTGAGCATTCACTCGTTAGTGAACTCACCACCGCTGAACAAAAAGCCGAAGTTGAGGACTATATCGCTCAAACCAAAAAACGTAGCGAGAGAGAACGTATCGCCGATACTAAACGTGTCAGCGGTGCATTTACAGGTGCTTATGCTCTTAATCCATTTAATGGGGCAAGGATTCCTATCTATATTAGTGACTATGTACTAATGGGTTACGGTACGGGAGCTATTATGGCAGTGCCTGCGCACGATAGCCGTGACTACGCCTTTGCTAAACACTTTTCACTAGATATTATTCCAATTATTGAGTGTGATATTACAGAAAATAGTTACGATGCCAAGAGCGGAGAGCTTATTAACTCAGATTTCCTTACAGGACTAGAAGTAAAAGATGCCATTGCCAAGATGCTCGACGAAGTGGAGGCACGTGGCTTTGGAGAGCGTAGGGTGAACTACCGCCTACGTGATGCAATATTTAGCCGCCAACGCTACTGGGGCGAACCATTCCCAGTGCGCTACGATGCTGATGGTACACCTGAGCCACTTTGCTACTCACAACTACCACTAGAACTACCTCAAATCGAAAACTTTAGCCCAACTTCGGCTGGCGAACCTCCTCTAGCAAGAGTTGAGGGATGGGAGTTCGAAACCTCTACTATGCCAGGTTTTGCAGGCTCTTCGGCATACTACCTTAGGTATATGGATCCTCACAATGACTCTGCACTAGTTGGCAAAGAGGCTAACGAGTATTGGGAAAATGTTGACCTCTATATCGGTGGTATCGAACACGCAACGGGTCACTTGATCTACTCTCGTTTCTGGAATTTCTTCCTCTATGATATTGGGGCAGTTTGCCAGAGCGAACCCTTTAAGAAGCTAGTGAACCAAGGGATGATCCAAGGGCGTTCGAACTTTGTGTATAGAGTAAAGGGTACTAATAAATTCGTGAGCTACTCACTAAAAGACAACTACGACACTCAAGAGTTGCACGTGGATGTGAATATCGTGCGTGGCGATGTGCTAGATACCACTGCCTTTAAGAATTGGCTGCCAGAGTACAGGGATGCCGAATTCGAACTCGAAGATGGCAAGTATATCTGCGGCTGGGCAGTCGAAAAGATGAGTAAATCTATGTTCAATGTGGTTAACCCAGACGATATTGTAGAGAGCTATGGTGCCGACACGCTCAGGATGTACGAGATGTTCCTAGGCCCTCTGGAGTATAGCAAACCTTGGGATACTAAGGGTATCGACGGTGTGCATAAGTTCCTGCGTCGTGCGTGGAAACTTATCAAAAATGCTGAAGAAAAAGAGGCTACCCCAGCTGAACTAAAAATCCTACACAAGGCTATCAAAAAGGTGAGCGAAGACATTGAGAACTTCTCGTTCAATACCGCTGTGAGTGCCTTTATGATTGCAGTGAATGACTTTATGGCTCTGGGCGAAGCAATTTCTAAAGAAGTGGCACAAGAATTCACGGTGCTACTTAGCCCATTTGCACCACATATCTGTGAGGAACTATACAGCGAAGAGGGTTCAATAACTACGGCTCAATACCCACTCTGCAACGAAGAGTACCTTAAAGAAGATGCCATAGAGTATCCGATTTCCTTTAACGGGAAGATGCGCTTTATGATGTCCTTTGGCGTGGATGCAACTGCGCAAGAGGTTCAAGAAGGGGTGCTCGCAGACGAAAGAACTCAAAAATACTTAGAGGGAAAACCAATCAAAAAGGTTATCTTTGTACCAAAGAAGATTGTAAATATCGTAATTTAACATTCCAAAAATGCTAAGTAATAGACATAAACTCAGAACAACTATAAAGGAATATATCCTCATTACCATTGGTTTGTCGATATACGCCTTTGGTTTCACTACACTTATTGTGCCCTCGAATACCGTACCAGGTGGAGCTGGCGGTATCTCTACAATTATATACTACGCACTGGGGCAGCCCGATTCGTGGCTCTACTCTATTGGTAACATCTACCTAGTGGTTAATATTATACTGCTGACAATAGGCTTCCTTGTGATAGGCCCTAAATTTGGCACAAAGACACTCTATGGTATTGGTCTTATCACAATCTTTATGAATATCTTTGCACAAGTTATTCCCGAAGGCGTGCTAGGACTATCTGCCGCAGGGGGCGACCAACTGCTGATGGTAATACTTGGTGGTGTGATGTGCGGTATTGGTGTTGGACTATGCTTTATGCAGGGTGGCAGCACTGGCGGAACGGATATTATCGCTATGATGGTCAACAAGTTCCGCAATGTATCCTTCGGAAAGGTGATTATGGCGTGTGACTTTATTATCATTACAAGTTCTGTGGTGATACTCGGAGGTGACCTAAAACCTGCTATCTATGGCTTTGTAATGCTTGCAACGGTTGGTTACACTATTGATATGGTGGTATCGGGGGGCAAGCAATCCTCGCAAATTACCATCTACTCCAACCAATACCAAGAGATTGGTCAGCGCATCATAAGCGAAGCTAAACGTGGTGTGACCTATATCAATGGCGAAGGTGGTTTTAGTGGTAAAGAGATTAAAATCGTATCGGTGGTGTGTCGCAGAGCAGAACTAAGCGCAATCTATCGAATTATTAAGGAGGTCGACCCAAATGCCTTTATCACCTCGGCAGCTGTTAGTGGTGCGTATGGCGCAGGCTTCGATGCACTAAAGGTTAAGGGAGCTTCTAAAAATTAAGGGAGAACAATCGTAATGAAAAAACTTAAACTCTCAAGATATGGAAAGCTAGTTGCACTGCTAGGCTTTTTAATTATTGTAATCATTGTTATGGGTATAATGTTGTTATCGCGCAGTTGTGGAGATAGTAGCAACTCTGGGGATGTGCAAAAAAATGATAGTGATAGTACTACAAAATTCACACCCGAACTACTCGAAAGTAGCACTAAGAACCAAAATACTGAACAAAAAAGTGTTAAGTTTAGCAACTATCTCGAAGAGTTAGTGTTTGAACAATCGCGTAGTCGCTTCAAGTATGGCATTGCTATTGACAACTACAACTTAGAGAATGGGAAAATCGAAAAAGGACAGACCTTCTCTAAGCTCCTAAACGATAAGTACAATGTCAATATTGCCATTATCAACGAACTTATACCAAAGTGCGAAGGGGTATTTGACCTTCGCGAGATGAGGCTTGATAATCCCTACGTTGTCTTTATTAATAAGCAGGGTGTGGTAGATTACCTAGTCTACGAAAAGAACTCGATTGAGTACATAGTATTTTGCACCAAGGCTGGGGCAACTTATGTGAAGGCTGACAAGCGCAATGTGGTGACCCACGAGAAGTATAGCGAAGGGATTATCACCTCGTCGCTCTACGCCACTATCTACGAGGAACACCTCTCGCCAATGCTTGCACAAAAGCTAGATGAGATATATAAGTGGTCGATTGACTTCTTTGCGCTGCAAAGCGGTGATAGCTTTAGGGTGCTCTACGAGGAGAAATATATCGACACCACTCGTGTTGGTATTGGTAAGATTTATGGTGCGGAGTTCTCGCATATGGGCAAGAGCTATCTGGCTATTAGCTTTGAGCAGGGTGATGAAGATGGATACTGGGATGCTGATGGAAATAACCTTAGGAAAAACTTCCTGCAATCGCCTCTTAGCTTCTCGGCACGTGTAAGCTCTGCCTATGGAGTGCGCATACACCCTATTAAACGCACCAGACAGATGCACAATGGCGTAGACTATGCAGCACCTGCTGGCACACCTGTGCACGCTATTGCCGATGGTACGGTGACACGTGCTGGTTGGGATTCTGGTGGGGGTGGTAACCGTATCTGGTTGAAGCACGCCCACGGGCTAGAGAGTGCCTATCTCCACCTGCGTGGCTTTGCTAAGGGTATTAAGAGCGGTGTGAGAGTAAAACAAGGTGATGTGATTGGGTATGTGGGGTCTACTGGTATGAGTACTGGTGCGCACCTTGACTTTAGAGTTAAACAAAATGATAAATATATCAATCCTCAAAAGATTCCATCGACACCTACCACTCCAATTCTTGACCCTAATAAAGAGAGGTTTGAGGGTATGATGATGGATGTCCTTGAAGTTATGAACCAGTATAGAAGCGATAAATAGAAAAATGAGAGTAGTAGTAGGAATATCGGGAGGTGTGGATAGCTCTGTGGCAGCATACCTATTAAAGGAGGCTGGGCACGAGGTCATAGGACTCTTTATGCGTAATTGGCACGACACCACTGGCACACTTAGTGGCGACTGCCCGTGGGAAGATGACAGGCTCTTTGCTAGGCTTACGGCGCAAAAACTAGGTATCGAACTCCACGAAATTGACCTTAGCGAGGAGTATCGTGCAAGGGTTGTGGAGTATATGTTTTCGGAGTATGAGGCTGGTAGAACTCCTAACCCTGATGTACTATGTAATCGTGAGATAAAATTCGATGTCTTTTTGAAACGTGCACTAGAGCTTGGTGCCGAAAAGGTCGCTACGGGACACTACTGTAGGGTCGAGGAAAAGGATGGAGTCTTCTCCTTACTGGCAGGACGTGACAAGAATAAGGATCAGAGCTACTTCCTCTGTCAGCTTAACCAAGAGCAACTTAGCTACGCACTCTTTCCTATTGGGGATATTGAGAAGGGTGAGGTCAGGCGCATTGCCACCGAGCAGGGTTTGGCTACTGCCACTCGTAAGGACTCGCAAGGCATCTGCTTTGTGGGAAAGGTCGACCTACCGCTCTTTCTGCAACAAAAGCTAAAGGCTAAGGGTGGGGATATTATCGAGATTGATGCACAGAACCCTATTTATGATAACCACGCTTCGATATATGACCCATTTCAATATAGTGCTCCAATGGGGGTAAAGGTCGGTGAGCATAATGGCGCACACTTCTTTACCATTGGTCAGCGCAAGGGCATTGGCGTGGGGGGCAAGCCCGAACCACTCTTTGTTCTAGCTATTGATGTAGAGCAGAATATAGTCTATGTTGGGCAGGGGGACAACCACCCAGGGCTTTATCGTAAGGGTCTTAGGATGAAGCGCACGGAGGTTCACTTCCTGCGTGATGTGGAACAAAAAGAGGGCGAGTATCAAGTAAGAATACGCTACCGCCAACCGCTACAAAGTGCCACCCTTACGCTCACTGAGAGCGAAGGGCTTCTTACATTTAAAGAGGCGCAGAGGGGAATCTCCTCAGGGCAGTTTGCAGCGTGGTATAGCCAAGATGAGGAGCTTATCGGCTCTGGAGTTATAGAGTAATGAAAAGACTATTACTTAGTATATTGATATGTCTTTGCTCACTTACAGCAGTGGCGCAAAGTGATATTATCTTCGATAAGGTGAACCACGACTTTGGCACTATTGAGGAGAGTGGTGGTACTGTGTCGCATACCTTTAAATATACTAACAGTGGCAAAGAACCCTTCATTATCATAAACATCGTAACCTCGTGTGGGTGCACTACCCCATCCTACTCTCGTGCACCACTGCTCAAGGGTGAAAGTGATGAGATTACCGTAACATTCGACCCCAAAGACCTACCTGGCAGAATTGCCAAAGAGATACGTGTTATCTCGAATCAGGGCACTACCCTGCTCTTTATTGATGGTAATGTAAATGCCAGACCTCGCAGCATTAAGGAGCGTTTCCCCTTTGCTATTGGGGGAGGTGCTAGACTCGATGGACTGGGGATGACTTGGCTACAAGTACCCATTGGTGATACCATTATCCGCACCATATCGGTGGCAAATGAGAGTATGAGCGTGCCACTAACCATTGACGTAAACCACGAACTACTGCCAAGCAATGTTACAGTACTTCCCTTTGATAAGAGTGTAGCGGCAAACTCCATTACCGCTGTGCAATTTGTGATTAGTGGAGAGGAGTATGGCTCATTTAGTAGCGGTGTTCACTTTGTGGTAAATGGTGTGCCCAGAGCCGAAAAGATTACCCTTGGGGGTGTTGTGGTAGATAATTTCAAGGGAGTTGATATAAATCAAAATGCTAGGGCTGACTTTTCTACCCACTACCTTTCGTTGGGTAGAGTAAGGCGTACAGAGAGTGTCCAAAGAACCGTAACCCTAAAAAACAGTGGCAACATTACCCTCTATATCAGAGCACTAGAGGGCACTACTAACCTAAAGGCAACTGCCAACAAAGTGGAGATACCCGTGGGCGAGAGTGCCGAGATTTCGATAGAGTTCAGTGCCCAGAGCGAGGGTTATGCCAATGAGTCGGCACGCATAGTAGTAAATGATAGGCGTGGTGCACTTCGTGAGATAAGGGTTACTGCCGAAGTGGTGGACTAAAGGGGTATCACGATGGAAAAACTAAAGACGATACTTGCCAAGACTAAGCATATAGTGAGGTGGTGTTTGATAGCACCCTTTTGGTTGCTTATACGCATCTATCAGCTCTGCATCTCACCCTTCCTACCCTCAGCCTGCCGCTTTACCCCGACCTGTTCGAGGTATGCCATCGACGCACTAAAGAAATATGGACTCTTTAAAGGACTCTACAAAACCGTATGGCGGCTTCTTCGCTGCAACCCGTGGGGAGGTAGCGGTCACGACCCTGCATAGTATAAAATATGGGGACTTCTAAAAATTGACCCCACTAAAAGTTAACAAATAAAAAATGGATATTTTATAGATAGTTTTGATGCCTTTGGGCGATTTTTTGGTTGATTTTTCACCTTTTTTCTCTCGAATAGCCCGCTATTAGAGAGAAAATGCGGCAAAAACTCAGCTCAAAATCTCATCCCAAATCCACCAAATCAATTTTTAGAAGTCCCCATAATTACACTATTAGATATTGAAAACACTACTTATAACCGCACCCCTTACCCAAATCGGCTCGCCCTATCCCGCCACAACTGTGCTCAAAGCATACCTCAATCAAGAGGGATACTGCGCTGAACAAGTTGACCTCGGCATTGAACTTATCTGCAAAGTCTTTAGCCGTGAGTTCCTATCAGAAGTCTTCGATATGGCTTTCCAGCAAGAACGCCTTAGCTCCCTTGCCAAAAATATGGCTATGAACAAAGCACAAGTGCTCTTTGCGGTAGAGGCAGTTAAGGGCTTCCTGCAAGGTAGGGACTACTCCCTTGCGCAGCGTATTGTTTCGGGCACTCTGCTGCCAAATATCGCTAGGGTCAAACGCTGCAAGGATGAAGACCTAGAGTGGGCATTTGGTATTAGTGGCACTATTGACAAAGCAAAATACCTATCAACCCTCTTTATCAAGGATATTGCTGACTTGGTTGCCGAAGTTGCCTCAACAGGATTCTCACTGGTGCGCTATATGGAGCAAATCGCACTCTCGCTACCCCACTTCACCCCACTGCTAAAGGAACTAAATAGAGAGAACGATCTAGTGGAGTGCGCTATGATAGAACTCCTAGAAGAAAAGCTACAACAATACACCCCAAAGCTCGTGGGCATCTCTGTACCATTCCCTGGTACGCTGCTCTCAGCCCTAAAGATTGGTAAACATATCAAAGAAAAACATAAAGGCATTAGCGTTGCCATTGGTGGAGGATATATTAATACTGAGCTGCGTGATGTGGCTGATAACACTATCTTTGACTATGTGGACTATATTCTCTATGACGATGGGGAACTGCCACTCTCTACTTTGATACAACACCTAGAGGGTCGGCTCCCACAAGAACAAATCGTTAGAGCTAAGTATAGCCTCGACAATAAAGTAGCCTCAAGCACCAACTGGCATAGCAATATCAGTGAAGAACAAAAGCCTGCTGCCGACTTCTCGGGGCTACCGCTTGATAGCTATATGTCGGTTATAGAGGTCACTAACCCTATGCACAAGCTATGGAGCGACCAACGCTGGTGTAAACTCACCGTGGCGCACGGCTGCTACTGGGCAAAGTGTAGCTTCTGTGATACAAAACTCGACTATATCGGCAGGTATGATGCCCCAACGGCAAAGACCGTGGTTGACCGTATGGAGCGAATAGTGAAGCAAACTGGTAGCAGCGGATTCCACTTCACTGACGAGGCTCTACCCCCAAAACTACTCAAAGAAATTGCACAAGAGATACTCGACCGCAAGCTCGTTGTAAGCTATTGGGGCAATATTCGCTTCGAGAAGAGCTATACCACCCAAGTTGCCGAGTTGTTGGCAGCGAGCGGTTGTATTGCGGTTTCGGGGGGGCTGGAAGTTGCCTCAGATAGGATACTAAAACTCATTAATAAGGGTGTAACCATTGAGCAGGCTGCACGCTGTATGGCAGCATTTAACGAGGCTGGGATTATGGTGCATTGCTATTTGATGTATGGATTCCCTACCCAAACCATCCAAGAGTGTATAGACTCTATGGAGATTGTACGCCAGATGTTCGAAGAGGGTCTTATGCAGTCAGCTTTTTGGCACCGTTTTGCAATGACCGAGCATAGCGAAGTGGGGTGTAGCCCTGCTAAATTCTCTGTCCAGAGGGTAAGTAATACTAAAAATCCATTTGCGAATAATGCTGTGGAGTATTACACGACAGGTGATGAGCAGTGGGGAGTGGTTGGCACAGCACTAGAGCTTGCCACTTCGAATTATATGCAGGGGGTTGGTTATGATTTGCCATTAAAGCGTTGGTTTAAGGGAGGGTTAACCGTACGGACGTGTGTGCCACGCAGTTATATTTCGGGTCTTTTAGTGCCGCTGGGCACCCCAGATGACCAAAGTTTGTTATAGCTTGTAGTATTACAAACTTTTTTTTAGGACGGGTCAGACTTTAATCCCGACGCTTATACGTCGTGCGTAGCAACTCCTGCTTAAAACCCTCCTCTGCTGCATACATCTTCGCCAACTGATCGGCCGAAAGTATCGCTAAAAACTTAACCTGATAATCCCTCTTAGTCTTAACCACACTCTGCTCTATCTCAAGCCACTCATTAGCCTCACTAATTGTCACAGTCTCATCCTTAATCTTCTTAAATAAATCGTGGCTACGCCTATTCAACGCTCGTAAAGCATCGCTATACTCATTAAAAAGTGGCCAAAAAGTCTGGCTCTGCTCAACACTCAACGACAATTCGTCAGTAAAATAACCCACCCTAAGAGTTTCGATACGTTCCCTACGTCCCTCTCTATCTTCATTGTCTTTTTGCTGTGAATAGGCTGAGAGAGTTGCCGTAAACATCACAAGCATTAATAATAATTTTTTCATTGTAGTTATTTTTATTCTTCAAAATCAAAGACTATTTCAGTATTTCCAACCCCCCAAAAGTCGATATAATCAACAACTTCATCGGCAAGTAGAGCATAATAGCTTTCTTCATCCTCAATGATTATGTCAATAAACCTCTCGCTTCCACCCCATAGCACCTCCTCATCAGCAGTAAGTATGCTCTGCTCCACAGACATATCTCCGCCCATAATTGCATAAAATCCACCCCACGCCAACGCTACAAAGATAGCAAAACCTGCCGCAAAACCAAGCATACTTTTCAATGCGGAGTTACGTGGTCTTGCGATATGTTCCACAACAATAGCTTTAGTAGGCTGAACGCCACTATGCACAGTTTGCTGCAAGATTTTTTGCTGCAAGGAGTTAAAATAACCCTCAGGGACTTTATATGGATTTTTTTCGTTCATTGCTTTTTAGACTATTTGTACATATAAAAGTTTAATGCCTCTTCAACTTTTTTTTGAGCGTGGTGGTACGAGGCCTTTAGCGCACCAGTAGAAGTGCCCATAATTACTGCCATTTCGGTGTATGGTGTTTCATCGAAGTAGCGCATCACAAAGACAGCTTTTTGTTTTGGGGGTAGGCTATCCACCGCCATACAGAGTGCCTTTTCGGCACCTTCAGCGTCAAAGTATTGGTCACTATCAAAGAGTGTATGAATATCATCTAGCGAGATTGTATTTTCACGTTTTTTGGAGTTACGCAAGAAAGTGAGGGCTTCATTCACAGCGATTCTATAGAGCCACGTATATACCGAGGCATCGCCACGAAAAGACTCATAGTTTTGCCACGCTTTGATAAAGGTATTTTGCACCACATCATCCGTGTCGCTATGATCCGTGACGATACGCCTAACCACATAATAAATGCGTTGGGTATATTCAGCAACTATTTCCTCGAAGCTAGGTTTCATAGATAAAGAAAGCTCAAATTCCGTTCTTTGACTTTAGAAACGAGAGAATTTGAGCTTTTATTTTACGGAAAGGATTTTACTCCCTATTATTTGATACGTTCGTAATATTCACGAGTGCGGCTATCAACTCTAATTTTTTCGCCAGTCTGGATAAATAGCGGTACACGAATCTCTGCACCAGTATCTACGGTTGCTGGTTTAAGCACGTTGCTACTAGCGGTATCACCCTTAAAGCCAGGTTCAGTATAGGTCACTTCCATATCAATTACAGGAGGGAGTTCAGCCGAGAGAACGCTTTCTTTTTCGGTATGGAACATAACCTCTACCACTTGTCCTTCACGCATAAGGTCAACGTTATTGATAAGGCTTTTTTCGATTTGGATTTGTTCGAATGTTTCGGTGTGCATAAAGTTACACCCCATATCATCTTCGTAAAGGTATTGATAAGGGCGACGTTCAACTCTAACTGGTTCGATTGCTACGCCAGCGGTAAAGGTATTGTCGATTACTTTGCCAGTCTCCATATTTTTGAGTTTGGTACGCACAAAGGCAGGACCTTTACCAGGTTTTACGTGTTGGAATTCAACGATGCTAAATGTTTTGCCATTGAATTCAATGCACATTCCGTTTTTAATATCTGCAGTAGTTGCCATTTTTTAGATTATATTAGTTTATAAGCGAGGCAAAGGTACTCTTTTTTTTATTATTTTGCAAGTAGCTATTAGGGTATAGCTTTAAAATAGTTCTTCGCCTATGATTATTAGTGCATTAATCACACTTTGAATAATTGTTTTCATTCTCTTTTTTTCGTTACACTCCACTAGGAGCACCACCCGAGGAACTATCTCCACCTGCGCTCTGATCATCATTGCTAATGGAACGACGGGTCTTCTTCACCTGCGCTGCCGTCTTACCAAAATTCCACGATAACGACACCTTAAAGCTACGCCTAAGTGACTCATTTACAATATCCATCGAAAAGTACTCGCTAGACATATCCATCGTATAAGTCGAGTACTTGCTAAATGGATTCGACACCCCAACATTAAGCGTCAGACTGTTTTTTAAGAATTTCTGAGAGATATTCACCCCACTAAAGTCATAGTTCATACTAGTTGATTGCAGCGAAATATTATTAATACCAAAACCCCCATATAGGTTCAGCGAGGCATCCTTCCATAGCTTAGTCGAGGCATTGGCAAAGAGATTACCCTGCCAACCTTGGTTCTGAGCACCCGTGCCGTCATTAGCCTTTACCTGAACATAACTTATATTACCATTAATATTAAAGGACACTTTGCTCTGCCATAGCCTTACCCCAACATTGGTAAAGAGTCCATAGGTGTGGTTCTGTCCAACATTTTCTGGGCGAGTGATAAGCCCTTGACCATAAGGCGTAGCGACACTTTCGATGGTATTGTTGGTTAGGCGAGCCGACAGCGAGGCATTAATATTAAAGACAGGAGTGTAGATGCCATATCCAAGGTTAAAGCTATGCGAGATTTCTGGCTCAAGGTCAGGGTTACCAGTTTGGACGTAGGCTGGCTGTGCATCGTTTATGAATGGGTTTAGTTGCGAGATACCAGGGCGTGTAATGCGCTGAGTGTAACCGAGTTTCAAGTTCTGCGAGCCACCGAATTGATACCCCACGCTAACCGATGGAATAACATTAAAGTAGTCGGCATCTAGAGGGGTGTCCTCAATGCTCTTGAATGTACCTACATTGGCGGTATATTCGGCACGTGCGCCTGCCTTTACCGCAAGTTTCTTGTACTTATACTCATAGCCAGCGTACCCCGAAAGGATATGTTGATAGTAGCCAAGGTCATTTTTCAGGGTATCATTCTGAGTCCACACTCCATTAATAAAGTCTTCGTTGAGGGTATTACTAATGCTAGTTCTTAGGATATACTTTGCGCCAAACTCGATTTGGTGGTGTTCGTTAAGTGGGTCAAAGTAATCGATTTGCAGGGCGTGTTCCGTGCCATAAGCATCATTATCGGCACGTCTTTGGTAGGGAGTGATGTAGGTATCAGCAAATGCAAATAGGGTATCTACATTAGTGTCGTAGTAGCTGGACTTTGGGTCGAAGCTAAACTTGTAGGATGCAGTAAGGGTGCGCTGCTTATTATCGGCAAAGGAGCGTTGATAGTCCAGACTTGCTTCCATACCGCCCCAGTTGTTGCGTGTATCGCTAATGTTCGAGAACTCTGCGGTGTGGAGGTTATTAATATCGAAGTAGTTGTAGAGGGCAGTAGTGGAGTTATTGCTATTACCAAGGTTACCAAAGACACCGAGGGTCAGTAGGTTCAGCGAGTCAAATTCGTAGGCAGCATTGATATACGCCCCATAGTAATTCCCCAGTGAGCTAGTCTCGGCAGTAGCTGCTTGGTGGTAGGTAGAGCTACTAAAGTAGTTATACATTTCGGTTGAGGTATTATTCTCAGGCGAGTTGTATGTGCCAGTATAAAGGTTTCCCGAGAGGCTGAATTTACCTTTACTTAGTGCGACGTATCCCGAAGCGTTGATTCCCCCAAAGGTGTCTGCGCCAGCCGAAAGTGAGCCAGTGAAACCATCCAAGGTCTTTTTAACGGTAATGATATTGATAATACCGCCAAGCCCTTCTGCTTCGTACTTTGCAGGAGGATCGGTAATTACCTCGATTCTTTTGATTGAGTTTGCAGGCATTGAGCGCAGCACATCTTTGTAGTTATTGCTCAGCAGGGCAGAACTCTTGCCATTGACCAGTATCTTAAAGCTACTTTGCCCCTTTAGGGTAATATTCTCATCTCCATCGACCGAGAGCATAGGCACTTTGCGCATCATCTCTAGGGCAGTGAGGCTTGCAGACTCTGGATCCATCTCAGTATTGTAGGTAGTCTTGTCGATTTCGGTAGTGACGAGCTGCCCGATAACCGCTACGGCTTCGATATTCTTACCCTCGCTGATTGTGATAACTGGTAGTTCAGTGTTTTGGGTAAGGTTTATATTTTGGGTATGTGTGCTATAGCCAACGTAGGTGATGGCAAGCAGGTAGCTACCCTTTGGGGCTATGAGTTCGAAGCTGCCATCATCCTCGCTAAAGCAGGTGGCAATAGCTTTGGTGTTGTCAAGAGAGTCCAACAGCAGTACTGTGGCGTAGGTTACTGGTTTTTGTTCGAGTGATTCTTCGATAGTACCACTAAGCACAAACCCCTCTTTTGAGGACTGTGCATAGCTAGAGAGAGTAGCTATAAGAAAGCCGAGGATTAGAAATACTTTTTTCATAAGATACTTGAATTAATTGGTGTAAGTTGAGAGATTTTTTTGTATTTTTGTTCTTGTTATGACAAAAAAGAAGCTATATAGCGAGATTGTAGAGTACTTTTCGGAGGCTATGCCTGCCCCAGAGAGTGAACTAAATTATCGAAATAATTTTGAGTTACTTGTGGCGGTGATACTTTCGGCACAGTGCACCGATAAGCGAGTGAATTTGGTGACCCCTGCGCTCTTCGAGGCTATGCCAACGCCCCAGAAGATGGCGGCTAGCAGCGAGCAGGAGATTTTTAAATTCATTCGTTCGGTTAGCTACCCAAACTCTAAGGCATCTCATCTCTTGGGAATGGCACGTGGACTGGTTCAAAGGTACGAGAGTAATGTTCCGAGCACCAGAGAAGAGCTTGAGAGCCTTAGTGGAGTTGGTCGCAAGACTGCTAGTGTTATTCTGGCAGTTGCGTTTTCGCAGGGTGAGCTTGCCGTAGATACCCACGTTCATCGGGTGGCAGCACGCATTGGGTTGAGCCGTGGTGCTAAGACTCCTCTCGATACCGAACGACAGCTGGTGGATGGTTTTTCGAGGGTGTGTCCCAGAGAGAAGCTGCCCGATGTGCACCATTGGTTGATACTGCACGGACGTTATGTCTGTACGGCACGTGCTCCAAAGTGCACAGAGTGTGGTATATCTGCGGTGTGCTCTCATTTTAATATGTAATCTTTGATTTCTTCAAAGGTAATGCCTAGTGCGCTGGCTTCTTGAAGTAGTGCAGGTAGCTTTTGTGCAAAAAATTCATTACGTTTACGGCTATAGATATTCTCTGTGGCATCTGTGCAGACAAAGTAGCCTACGCCACGCCTCTGCTCCAAAATCCCAAGTACAGATAGCTCGTCATACGCCCTTAGCACAGTGGCAGGATTTACCCCAAGGGATACTCCTAGTTCCCTTACAGAGAGAATCTTACCACCTTCGAGGTATTCGCCCGACAGGATTTGGTTCTCTATCTTCTCGGCAATTTGCAGAAAGATAGCTTTTTGGGGTGAAAAGTTCATTATCGTTTAATTTTAAGGGTTTTAAAGCGACGCCAGCTCCATAGTAGCGAAAGGATTATGCAGAGTGCGGTAAATATATTATAGTAGTTTATACCATTTATAATAATTTGACGAATATACTCTGTGCGGTCGGTGAATGTCATATCACTTGCTTGGTGTATAACGTATTTTGCAATGGGGAAGGTTGCAAATGCAGCCATAATTAGCAGCGTTACAGTAATAAGCATTGCCCATCCGAACTGCGCACGCCTAAAGAGTAAAGCTATCAGGAAACAGAACACGTAGCCCCATATAATATTTAATAACCCCATAGCGTATAAACTTAACCATTCGCCACTATAATGTTCAACGACTTCTTCATTGAACATTATTTCTGCTGTGCCAGCAAATATTTTGGTGTCAAGGAAGCTAAGGTCGCCAGTGGTTAGTAGCGAAATGAGTAGGTTTGAGCCAAGTACCACCGCCCATAGTAGTGCAGGTAGCACAACAAGGTTTATAAGCAGTATGGCGGTGAACTTGTGCCCCTTGCTCACGGGCAACATCAGCGCAAATGAAGTAGTAAGCGGACGTTGAAACTGCACAAAGGACTTGCAGATAAAGATATAGCTAACCATCATTGCAAACCACTGCGTAATGGGATAATAAACTTGACTAAAATCAGTATATTCTTTAGACTCCAGACAACTGAGTATATGAATCATAAAGAAAAAGATGACTATACCAAGCGATATTACTGCCGCCCGAAAGAGGCGTGGGCTGCTTGAGAGCAACTCTGCATAAAAATATCTAAAAAAATTAGTTTTCATTGTCGTTAAAAATTGAAGGGTTTAGGTTTACTGCGTTAAAGAGCATTTCGATGTCAAGGGAGCTTTGTGGCGTTTCTTGACTGCGGTGGCAGATGCCGAGCATTCCGTGGATAGAGCTTAGGGTGTAGAGTGCATCCTGCTCTGGGGTCACTGTGCCAAAGGTGTAGCGTTCAGTAAGTTCACTCACAGTGGAATTCAATAGCACCCTTTGTGAATCCAAGATAATCACACTATCGAGAATCTCCTCTAGGTCACGCACTTGGTGAGTGCTAATAATAATGGTGCGCTCCATATCGGCATACCTTGCCATCATCCTTCGAAAGGTCATCTTCGAGGGAATATCCAGCCCGTTAGTAGGCTCATCCAAGAGTAGTAGTGCTGTGTTGCACGCCAGCGCAAAGGCAATGTATGCCTTCTTACGCTGACCATAGCTCATAGTGTGTAGCTTAGAGCTTGGGTCAATCTCAAACTCCCTGCATAGTTCCTCTAACTCAGTAAAAGAAAAATGTGGATAAAAAGCCCCGTACCTTTTGGCAAATCCTGTAACCGTAGTGCGTGGCAACTTAAACTCCTCTGGTAGTAAAAAGACCTCCTGCAAGAAACTAACCTTCCTTTCAAATGGAGTGTGCCCCATCACCTCAATACTACTGATAGAGGCAGGTCTTAACAGCCCCCCAATTAAATTAAGCAGGGTGGTCTTACCCACACCATTCTTGCCCAATAGTCCGCAAATGCCACCCTGCTTAATATCCAGATTGATACCCGAATAGATAGGTCTTGCACTGCGATAGGCAAACTCTAAGTTCTGAATTCTTACCATAATATTTATTAGTGTTTTAGTGTATTAGTGTACTAGTACACTGCAAAGGTGAATAAAAAAAATGAGTTTTCCAAAAAAAAATACAACTTTTTGCAAAATTTTTTATAGTTTTGAGGCGTTTAATATGTTGCAAAGTTTTTATATTGCCATTATATATAGTATAAAAGTGGCATTTTTTTTGGAAGATTTTTTTTAAAACATAATTTATAAATAATATGAGTGAAACAGTAAACATCAAGGAGCTGAGCGAAAGAATCCAAGCTCAGAGCGCATTTGTAGACATCCTTTCAATGGAAATTGGAAAGGTAATTGTGGGTCAAAAAGGACTTGTAGATAGCCTGCTTATCGGGCTGCTTAGTGGTGGGCACATCCTACTGGAAGGTGTACCAGGGCTTGCTAAAACTCTTGCGATTAATACTCTAGCTGACGCTATTGCAGGGCAGTTCTCTCGTATTCAGTTTACCCCAGACCTCCTGCCTGCCGACCTTACTGGTACGCTAATCTACTCTCAAAAAAATGAAGAGTTCTCGGTAAAGAAAGGACCTATCTTTGCGAACTTCGTTCTTGCCGATGAAATTAACCGTTCGCCTGCTAAGGTGCAAGCGGCTCTACTGGAGGCTATGCAGGAAAAGCAAGTGACCATTGGGGACACTACCTACAAGCTGCCTAACCCATTCCTTGTAATGGCTACTCAAAACCCTATCGAACAAGAGGGTACGTACCCATTACCTGAAGCACAGCTCGACCGTTTTATGCTAAAGGTTAAGATTAGCTACCCTAGCCGCAAAGAGGAAATGGCTATCGTTCAGCAGAATATGAGCCTTACGAAATTCCCTAAGGCATCAGCGGTACTTAAACCAGAGGACATTCTTAAGGCTCGTGAGGTGGTAGAGGAAGTGTATATCGACGAAAAGATTATGAAGTATATCGTGGATATTGTCTTTGCAACTCGTGAACCTCAGAATGTCGAAGGGTTAGAGAACCACGACACGCTGATTGGTTACGGTTGTTCGCCACGTGCCTCAATCGCACTGGCTAAAGCAGCTAAGGCGTATGCCTTTATCCACCGCAGAGGTTATGTAATCCCAGAGGATGTGCGTGCCATTGCTTACGATGTTATGCGCCACCGTATTGGTGTAACCTACGAAGCTGAGGCAGAAAATATTACCACAGAAGATATTATCACTAATATCCTTAACGCAGTTGAAGTACCTTAATGGAAAATGACATACTAAAAAAAGTTCGTCGAGTCGAAATAAAGACTCGTGGGCTATCTCGTGAAATATTCGCTGGTAAGTACCACACCGCTTTCAAAGGGCGTGGTATGGCTTTTAGCGAAGTGAGGGAGTATCGCCAAGGGGACGATGTGCGTGATATTGACTGGAACGTGACGGCTCGTGCTCGCTCGCCCTATATTAAACTCTATGAGGAGGAGCGTGAGCTGACTATGATGCTGCTAATTGACGTTAGTGGATCGGGGGCGTTCGGTACGCAGACTATGTACAAACGTCAGCTGGCAACCGAAATAGCTGCCGTGATTGCCTTCTCGGCTGCTAGTAATAATGATAAGGTTGGAGCAATTTTCTTTACCGACAAAGTAGAGAAATATGTACCGCCAAAGAAGGGTAGGCAACACGTGCTACGCATTATCTCTGACCTGATTGACTTCAAGCCAGAGAATAAGGGTACGGATATAGGCTCTGCGCTGCAATTTTTTGCTGGTGTACAGAAGAAACGCTCAACGGCATTTATCCTATCGGACTTTATTGACGGTGGGAAACTCGCCACGACTGATTCGTATATCCTATCAATCGCTGCCTCGAAGCACGATCTTGTGGCACTTAGGCTATATGATAAGCGTGAAGAGGAGCTGCCAAATGTCGGTATAGTGGAACTGCGTGATGCCGAAACTGGCAAAAAAGAGTGGGTAGATACCTCTAGCAAGCGCACCCGTAGGGAGTATGCCGAGAACTATAGGCAGCTTTGCGAGGCTATCACAAAGACTCTCTCTAGCAAAAAAATCGACAATATTGCTATTGCTACGGACGAGGACTATGTAATGTCGCTAATTAAACTCTTTAAAATGAGGTAAGAAACTATGTTCAAAAAACTTTTTATACTATTTGCTCTTTGGCTTATGGGCACCAGTGGGGTCAGTGCGCAGCTGCTTGATACAAAGGTGGGGTTTTCACTCTCTCGTGACAGCCTTATGATAGGAGATACGCTAACCATACGCCTTGATGTAGATAAGGATGTGGCACGTGATATTTCGCTACCTGGCTTCAAAGATAATATGATGACCGAAAGTATCGAAATTATTGACGGCCCTCTGCTCGACACCCTATCTAAAGACGAACGCCTGATAAGACTTAGAATAAATTATGTAATTACGGCTTTCGATGCAGGGAACTATATTCTCGATAGTTTTCCGTTATTGATAGGCAGTGGCGAGCCCTTCGATACACTCTTTACTGTGGGTGCTGATAGCATAATATTTACAACCTACCCAGTTGACACCACAAAGGATGTGGTAGTGGATATTAAACCTATTTTGGGTGCACCATATAGCTGGGCAGAGTTCAAAAAAGATGTGGCTAGATATTGGTGGGTGGCACTCGTAGCTATCATTGTTATTGTACTAATACTTATTGGTGTAAGGTTCTATAAGAGGCGTAGACGTGAGAAGATGGAAGCTCTCAGGGCACTACCTGCTCACGAAAAGGCTATTATGCAACTCGAAAGAATACGCAATAAAAAGCTCTACCAGAATGAGAAGTATAAGGAGTATTTCTCGGAAATTACCGATACTTTGCGTGTTTATCTTGAGGATAGGTATGGAGTTCAGGCGATGGAGATGACCAGTGCCGAGATACTTCGTGCTATCAAGGAGATTGACCTGTTGCCAAAGCTACAAAAATCTATGGCGGAGCTTTTCGGTATGGCTGACCTTGCTAAGTTTGCACGTGGTGTTGCCGATGCCGATGAATGTGAAACAGCCTTCTTCGATGCCTGCTACTTTGTGGAGCAGACTCGTCAAGAAGAAATTGAAGATGATACAGATGATGAAAAATAGTTTCTTTATATTAATACTTTCGCTACTCTCTGTTACAGGAGTTGGTGCCCAAGAGGAGAACCGTAATATTCGTGGTGGTAATAGTCTCTTCGAGGAGGGTAACTACAAGAGTGCTGAGGTGAAGTATCGTGAGGCGTTGCAGCTTAATGCCGACTCGTACCAGGCATCTTCGAACCTCGCTAGCGCTCTGTATAAGCAGGGTCTCTATGAGGATGCAATGGCTAAGTGGGGCGAACTTGCTCAGACCGTTGAGGCGAACTTGTTGAGTGGTGCTATCACCAAAGAGCAAGCCTCCGAGTTGTTCTATAATATTGGGGATGCGCAAATGGCGCAGCGCAAAGAAAAACAAGAGATGTTGGATGGTGCTATAGAGAGCTACAAGCAGTCCCTAAGGCTTAACCCAAGGGATGAGGATGCACGCTTTAATTTGGCATTGGCACAAGCCTTAAAGAATGATGAAGAAGGCGGCGGTGGCGGCGGTGAAGATAACCAAGACCAAAACCAAGATCAGGATCAGAACCAAGACCAAAATCAGGATCAGAACCAAGATCAAAATCAAGACCAAAACCAAGATCAGAACCAAGATAAGCAAGACCAAAAGCAGCAAGAAGCTCCGCAAAAACCGCAGAGCAGATCTGATGCTGAGCGAATGGCCGATGCTATTCAGCGTGCCGAGGACCGTACCAAAGAGAAGGTTGACGAGGAAAAGGCTACTGCGGTAGGCGTTGGTAGTGGCAAAAGTTGGTAAATATCTCCTAAATATTTAAAAAATTATGACTGTTGAATATAAAAATCCCGAGATACTGTGGCTGCTATTTATCTTAGTGCCTATGGTGGGTTACTATATCTATTCGTTAGGACGCTCAGGGGTGGCTATTACCATCTCCTCGACCGCTGCGATTAAGAAGACTAAACGTACAGTGCTGTACTATCTTCGCCACCTACCATTAGTGCTACTACTGGGTGCTATTGCGCTGATTATTGTGGCAACGGCTCGTCCGCAGAGTACTACAACTACGTCAGAGAGTACCACCGAAGGGATTGATGTGGTATTGGCACTAGACATCTCATCCTCGATGCTGGCTCGTGACTTTAAGCCCGACCGCTTTACCGCAGCTAAGGAGATTTCAAGCCACTTTATACTCGATAGACCCACCGATCGTATAGGTCTTGTTGTCTTCGCTGGTGAATCTTATACCCAATCACCGCTGACCACCGACCACCGCACTCTTGTCAACCTACTCTCGCAAGTTGAGATGGGGGTTATTGACGATGGTACTGCCATTGGTACGGGGCTAGCCACCGCTATCAATAGATTGCGTGATAGCGACTCACCCTCAAAAGTAGTGGTGCTACTGACCGATGGTGTGAACAATAGCGGACAAATTGACCCACTCACAGCAGCCGAGCTAGCCAAAGAATTTGGCATAAGGGTCTACACCGTTGGTGTGGGTACAGAGGGTATGGCACCCTATCCTGCCTACGATATGTGGGGCGATATTGTCTACCAACAAGCCAAAGTCGAGATTGACGAGGCTCTGCTTACTCAAATTAGCGAAATGACTGGCGGACAATACTTCAGAGCTACCGACAACGCTAGCCTAGAGTCAATCTATGCCGAAATTAATACCCTCGAAAAGGCTAAGGTCGAAATAGAAAACCAAGTCAACTACCAAGAGCACTTCGGTTTTTATTTGCTGCTTGCAGTAGGGCTGCTCGTAGCTATGATGCTCTTTAATTTCCTTGTTTTACGTAAAATTCCTTAAGAAAAGATATGTTAAGATTTGCAAATCCAGAATTCTTATACCTACTAATACTCATACCACTTCTTGTTGCGCTATTTGTATTGTATAGGTCACGCCAACGACGCTTTATTAGGCGTTTTGGGGAGATGGAACTCTTGCGCCCGCTTATGCGAGGACTCTCTCCAAGACGCAAAGCACTTAAGTTTTCGTTGCTACTGCTAGCCCTTTCGCTATTGATTATTGCTCTGGCACGCCCCCAGACTGGTAGCAAACTCAAAGAGGAAAAGCGTAGCGGTGGGCAGATTATGTTCGTTGTGGACGTTAGCCGCTCTATGCTAGCTGAAGACTTTACACCCTCTAGACTTGAACGCACAAAGTATGCAATAAGCAGGCTGCTCGAAAAACTCACCGACAAACAAGTCGGCGTTGTGGTCTTTGCTGGTGATGCCTACGTGCAGCTTCCTATAACTAGCGACTTTAGAACTGCCAGCAGCTTTGTTAGCGCACTCTCGACCGATATGGTATCACGCCAAGGCACTTCGGTGCAACGTGCTATGGAGCTAGCCATCACCGCTATGCCTGGTAAACTTACCGCTGAAGGTACGCCTAATAAGGAGTCACGTGCAATGGTTCTAATCACAGATGGAGAGAGCCACGACGATAACCCTATGACAGCAGCATACCAAGCTGCCGAGGCTGGCATTAAGGTTCACACCATTGGTATTGGTACTCCACAGGGTGCGCCAATCTCAATTAATGGTGAGATGATAAAGGACGAAAATGGGGATATTGTAATGAGTAAACTCGACGAACAAACCCTATCGGCTATTGCCTCTACTACTGGAGGAGCGTATGTGCGCTCTACTCAGGGTAGCGTTGGGCTGGACGAGATTTTTGACTATATCCAAAAGATGGAAAAGGAAGATGCCACTGTACTTGTCTTTGATGAGTATGCCGAACAATTCTTCTACCTATTGTATATTGTATTGGCACTCCTAGTGCTAGAGTTTTTCCTCCCTGAAAATAAAAGGCGTGAAGCCCGCTAAAATAATTGAAAATGAAGAGATTTTTTATATATACCTTTTTACTATTTTGTTCAACACTACTGACCTTCGCCCAAGGGGATGTATCCTTTACCTCGGGTGCACCGCTGAGCGTTGTTGCAGGTGATAGGTTTAGAGTAGAGTTTGTCCTTAAAAATGCCAAGGGTAGCGACTTTGTTGCACCAGAGTTCACAGGGCTAAAAGTACTCTCGGGCCCAAATATTAGCTCTGGGTCACAGTACTCTATGGTTAATGGTGTTCAGAGTAGCTCCACTACCGAAACCTATACCTACTTTGTGGAGGCTCTCCCTGATGCCACCAAAGCTAGCGTTAGTGCTGCTCAGGTTACAGCAGATGGCAAGGCACTTAAATCTAAAGTTCTATCCGTTAGCATTGTCGGAAGTGGTGCTCAGCCTCAACAACAACAACAGCAACAGCAGCAAAATCAACAACAACAGGCGCAACAGATTAACCGCACTCATAATGGTATCGAAAGCGATGATATACTCTTACGTCTTGAAATCTCTAAGCGTTCGTGCTACAAGGGTGAGGCACTCTCTGCACAACTTAAACTCTATACAAGAGTTGGCGTAGCTGGCATTGAAAACCCAAAGTACTCTGCCTTTAGCGGTTTTTGGGCAGTAGAGGTGGAAGTTCCTAAAAACTCACAAGCCGCTAGAACAACTATTGGCAGCAAGGTCTACGAGGCTCACGTGCTTAGGCAGTGGCTGCTCTATCCGCAACGCTCTGGCGAAATTACCATAGAACCCTCGTCGCTTGGGGTAGTGGCGCAGGTGGTTACACAATCTAGCGGGATGTCACTCTTCGATCAATTCTTTGGCGGAGGGGCATCTGTAAATAACGTGCGCAAGAACCTTTCGACTGGTGCGGTGAAGGTCGATGTCAAGGCTCTGCCTAGCTCTGGTGCACCGATTGGAATGGATGTAGCCGTTGGGGACTTTACCCTAAGCTCTACTCTGGCAGATACTGTAATGACCGCTAACTCAGCTGCTTCACTGAAAGTAACACTCAGTGGTAGCGGTGATTTTCCTCTTATGGAGACTCCCTATTTTAAGCTCCCTGCCGAATTCGAACAGTATGACGTAAAGGTAAATGATAAACTTAAAACCTCACTATCTGGAACTAGTGGCAAGCGAGAGTGGGAGTTCCCATTTGTGGCACGTAGCGCAGGAAATTTCGTAATCCCTGCTGTTGAATTTGCATACTTTAACCCTAAAACCAGCAGGTATGAGGTGCTTCGCACCCCAGAGTATAATCTGACGGTAAATAAGGATAGTGGCTTTGGTTCGTCATCCTCGGCAGCTGTCACTATGGGTGTAAAGAAAGAGGACTTAGAGATGTTGGGCAGCGATATTCGTTACATTAAGCGAGGTGAGCTGAGGGGTACAAGTGGCGATATGTTACTCTACTCTATGAGCTTCTTTATTGTAATTGTAATACTGATAGTCTTGGCAGTGCTAGCCTTTATCTTTATCAAGGAGCAGGCTCGCAAGCGTGCTGATGTGTTGGGGACTAAGACTAGGCGTGCTAGTAAAGTTGCGTTGAGGCGTTTGCGTGGAGCTAAAAAGCTAATGGAGAGTGATCAAAGGAGTGCTTTTTTTGAGGAGATGCTCAGTGCAATGTGGGGTTTTGTGGGTGATAGGTATCATATTGAAGTGGCAGAGCTTTCTAAGGAGAGAATTTTGCGTGAGTTTAGTAGGCGTGGGGTTACCGAGGATATTGGTCGGGAGTATGTTTTGCTTATTGAGGAGTGTGAGATGGCGCAGTATGCGCCAGTTAGTTCTATAGATATGCGAGCGGTGTACAATAAGGCTTTGGGTTTATTTGATAGGGTGTAAGAACTAAAGATCTGTTATAGCTTGTAATACTACAAGCTCAAACTATAGCAATACAATAGTGCTCTAGCTTTGGGGGTTTGGAAAAAAATCTTCGATTTTTTTTGTTTGTCGTTCCTCCAAACCCCCAAAAGATTTTATGGGAGTTTGTGCTAGCTTTCGGTTTTACAACCGAAAGATTTTGTCTTTGATTTTTAGGCAAGGCATCCGCCTTACTATTGCTCTAGCTGTGCGTTCTGCTGAGAATGTAGATTATTCTACACGATACAAACTGTATGATCTATATATTGATATTATGCAAGATACCCACCTAACAAGTGTGATTGAAAAGCGTGTGCAGGCAGTACTTTCAACCAAAGTGGTTTTCTCTCGTAATGGTAAGCCCGATGATAGAGTCAATGAGCAGATCCGCTCTCCTTGGTTCACGCGCTTAGTAGAAGATATATTAGCTGCGAAGTGGTGGGGATTCTCCCTTATGCAGTTCTATAAAGATGGTGAGTGGTTAGACTATAACCTCATCCCTCGCAAACACGTTGACCCTATTAAAAAACTGATTCTACGCCGCCAAAGCGATATTACTGGTATTGGTTGGGAAGAGTACAGAGATTTGCTCTTTGTTGGTAGTAAAGATGACTTAGGGCTACTATTCAAGGCTGCACCTTGGGTTATATATAAGCGTAATAATGTAGCAGATTGGGCACAATATTCCGAGATATTCGGGATGCCTATACGTGAGTACATCTATGACTCAGATGATAACGAGGCACGCCAGAGAGCCTATGAGGATTCACGAAACAGTGGTAGTCTAGCCACCTTTATCCACGCAAAGGATACTGAGCTATTACTCAAGGAGGCTGGCAATAAGAGTGGCTCTGCTGAGTTGTACGAGAGGTTCTGTGAGCGATGCAATAGTGAGGTGTCGAAGCTTATACTTGGTAATACCCTCACCACTGAGGCATCTAGCACAGGTACTCAAGCACTCGGTACGGTACATAAAAAGGTAGAAGATATAGTTACTCAATCTGACAAAAGATATGTGGCAGACGTGTTGAATTATGATATGTCCGATATTTTTCTTGCAATGGGGGTAGATACTGCTGGGGGTGAATTTAGTTTTTCAGAGCCAAAAGATATGGATCAAACTAAACGAGCAGGGGTACTAAAAATATTAAAAAATGATTTGGCATTACCTATTTCTGATGACCAAATATATGATGAGTTTGGCATAGAAAAACCCTCTGACTACGACGCTCAAAAAGCAGCTGCCGTTAAGACTAGCCCAAAGGAATATCCTGAACCAGCTCCAGAGGATAAGCAAGAGGGCGAACCTGTCGAAGATACCAAGGATCAGAAGAAGCAAAAGAAAGGCTTATTCAATACGATAAAGGATTTTTTCTTCCGCGCCTCGATAGACGACGAGGCTCATTTAAACTGGTAGTAGATACTCTCTATCGTAATGAGGCGAGTGAGGTATCGTCTACCTTCTCATTCGATAGTGAGATTATTGAGCGAGCGTTGCGCAATATTTACTCTAAGGAGTTCAATGCGATGACCGACATTGAGCAGAACCTCTTTGCGGAGTTCTGGAGGAAGCTTTGCGAGGCTACCGACCTCGGTATAGCGAGGAGCAATACGCCATATATTACTGGCGATTTCTATCACGAGTTGCAATATAACAATGCGGTATTCGCTGCGTTCAAGACGCACAGAATGGGTAGAGATATGTCGAAGCTTTTATTGGATTCGAACGGTGGATTAAAGCCATTCGAACAGTGGGTGAGAGATGTTCGCCCCATAGCCGACCATCAAGTTTACAACTGGTTCAAAACGGAGTACAATACCGCAATAAACCGTGCACACCTCACTGCCGACTGGAAGCAGTTTGAGGCTGAAAAGGATGTATTGCCTAACCTTGAGTGGATGGAGTCCACTTCGGTTGAGCGTAGGCTGACCCACACACCATTCTATGGTTTAGTATTACCCATTGAGCACGAGTTCTGGACTAAGATTAAGCCGGGTGACGAGTGGGGGTGCAAGTGTGGGCTGGCTGCTACCGATGCCGAAAGAACCCCTGAAGATCAAATCCCTCCGTACAGTAATTACAAACCGACTAAAGGGCTTGACAATAACCCTGCACACGATGCTAAGCTATTCAATGACACTCACCCATACTTCCCGTCAAAGTGTGATGGGTGTGTGTTTAATACAAACGGCAATGATAGATCTAAGGCACAGTTTTTTAATCAAACGAAAGAAGACTGCTATAAAAAATGCTTGAAAGCTAGACCAGAGATAAATAAAAAAATTAAGAGTGCAGTTGCAATGGAACGACATCACTACTTAGATAAAATGATTAGATTACTTGATATTAAGATTGAAAAGTTAGTTGAAGGTAGAACTATAAAGGTTCAGTTCAGCAAAAAAGGAAATCAACATTTATACTCTGATACATTTAGTCGTAGCAAAACATTAATAAAAGATGATTTGGATACATTAGATGAAATACTTAAAACATCTACTTTTGTAAAAATGAGTCCTAATTCAAAGTTAAGAAAAGATGATTATGTGAGGTTTTATTATTTTGAGGCTAAATTAAGAGGTGTAACAGTCTACTTGAATGTAGGAGAAACAGAATTCATTTCTAAGCAAGGAAATATTGTTAATAAAAGATACCTCTACTCTATAACAGATGTTATAAAATAAGAAAAGCATCAGAGCGACAACTTATGCTTATTTGCAAGGTCTGTCCACCTACCTGATGCTTTCGATACCACAAAATTACAACTATTTTCTGAATTTACAAAAAATACACCAAAATAATGACACAAAATGAGTTGATTAAGCAGATTGAGAGCCAGATTAAGCAGTTGGATGCATTGGGGCGTAGAACTCTGCCGATAAAGGTGAGGGAGCTTGCTAAGAGGCATTATCAAGGAAATTTCCTACAAAGTGGGTTCGTCAATGGTGGCATAAAGCCGTGGGCGAAGTCTTTACGGCAGTCTGGAAAAGGCACAACGGCTGGGTATGGCACGCTGATGAGCGGCCATAAGTTCCTTTATAATAGTGTAAAGTACACTCCCAGCGAGAACCGAGTTAAGATATATAATGATGTGCCGTATGCACCTATCCACAACTTTGGCGGTATAGTCAGTCCTACCGTAACACCGAAAATGAGGCGATTTGCGTGGGCAAAGTTCTTTGAGGCTACTGGTAAAGCATCCAGCAAGACCTCGAAAACTAAAAAGAAACAAAGTGCCTCCAACTTAGAACTCAATAGCGAGGCGCAAAAATGGAAAGGGTTAGCACTAACAAAAAAGACAAAACTCACCATCAAAATGCCACAACGCCAATTTATTGGCGAGAGTAAAGAGCTTAGCGATCAAATCTCGCAATTAATAGACACTGAAGTGTCAAAAATAATGCATAAGGGGACTTCTAAAAATTGACCCCGCTAAAATTTAATAAATAAAAATGGATGTAATGGAATAGGTTTTGATGTATTTGTGCGATATTTTGGTATCTTCCTTTCGTCAAAATATTGCGCAAATTGTAACCCTAAACGTAACCCTTAGTGTAACCCTAAAAGGCAAAATGGTCAAAATCCCACCATTAAAGCGACCATTGTAAAAGAGTGCGTTTAACGCCATTCAAGTCCAATTCGAACACCATTTACCGCTGCACACAAATAAAGCCACTCATCGCCCAAAAACGAGGCAATAAGTGGCTTGTATTGTTCTAGTAAGTATTATTTATCAGTGTGTTTATAATGTCGTATCTTTACGGCAAATTATATATTATGGGCACACTAGTAGAAAAGAAGAAGGAGTTTGAAAAATTATTCCTTACAGGTAAATATACACAACAAGAAATTGCCAAAACTCTCTCATTATCAAGAGTTACGATAGGAAAGTGGACGAAAGAAAATCCTGTATCAACCTATATGCAAATTAGGAAAAGGCTCGCTAAAGAATTGGATAGACTGTCCCAAAAGCCCCAAGGTAATGAAGAACTTATCTTTAAATATATAGACAATCTAGGCAAACTCGATACGATGATTAGAAAGGGTAAATATCTGCCAAAATAGTGTCGTTTTTGGTGGGTTTTATAGCGTAATGTAAACTTTCACAGCCCAAATGTAAAGTCTGTGTTAAATTAGCGTTCAATCAATGTAAAGTAATGTTAGGTCAACTCCACCATAATTACGCTTTGTTTTGAATCAATATAACTTAGAAATAGTTAATAATCCACTAAGTTACAGTAAATTACAGTAAACACCACTACAGCCCACTAACATACGCTTTGTTTCTCCCCCCCCTATAGCGGACTGATTCCATCGTTCTTTTGTGAACAAAAGAACCAAAAAACTTTAATTATTTAGTCTGTAATACTACAAGCTATAACTATAGCAATACAATAGTGCTCTAGCTTTGGGGGGTTGGAAAAAAATCTTCGATTTTTTTTATTTGTCGTTCCTCCAAACCCCCAAAAGATTTTATGGGAGTTTGTACTAGCTTTCGGTTGTACAACCGAAAGATTTTTGTCTTTGATTTTTAGGCAAGGCTGCGCCTTGCTATTGCTCTAGCGGACTGATGCCATCGTTCTTTTGTGAACAAAAGAACCAAAAAACTTTAATTATTTAGTTTGCAATACTACAAGCTATAACTAAAGCAATGACCAGTGTAGATTGTTTGTACTAGCTTTCGGTTTTGCAACCGAAAGATTTTTGTCTTTGATTTTAGGCAAGGCATCCGCCTTGCTATTGCTCTAGCGGACTGATGCCATCGTTCTTTTGTGAACAAAAGAACCAAAAAACTTTCATCATTTAGTCTGTAATACTACAAGTTATAACAAACCTTGGTCAACTGGTGTGCGTTAGCGGTACAAAAAAACGGAAGCCCCTCTAAAAAAGACTTCCGTTTCTAACACTAGTGGGGCTTTTCTGGGCTTGAAAGAGCGACCCCCTGCCAATTACGACAGTCAGGAGTCAGGTGCTACCATACATAGAACAAAAAAAACGGAAGCCAAAAAGAACTTCCGTTTCTAA
>JAWXTM010000015.1:0-39353 GCA_044433505.1 Rikenellaceae bacterium | reverse complement strand
CAAAGCTATTACTATGTTGTAGTGCTCTATTGTATTGCTCTAGTTTCTGGCTCTAGCTTTTGGTTCTATTGTATAGCTCTTGCTTAGTGCTCTAGCTCAGGGGGCGTTTCACCCCCCTGAAAACCGTAGTACTTTTTGAGAAGTCAAAAAGCCACCAAAAAGCTTTTGAAGAAAAGAACAAAGCAGTGAATTTCTAAAAAGTTCTGATTCCTAGGGGAAAAGGTGAGAATTGCCACAGTGCTTTTTGTTGATATTATGCTAGCTTAGTTTGCAAGAGTTGTGTAAGCCTCGTTTCTATCCAAAAACCACGCAATTCTCCCTATTTCTTTTCCTCCCCTAGGAATCACAACTTAAGAAATTCTACCGCATTATTCAGGGCTTCGGTTTTTAGATTGTTCAAAACTGTTTAGAGTAATGTGTTTTTGTGCTTGTATTATAACAGACTAAAATGATGAAAGTTTTTTGGTTCTTTTGTTCACAAAAGAACGATGGAATCAGTCCGCTAGAGTAATGAGCAAGGCGGATTCCTTGCCATAAAATCAAGCGGTTACCTATCTGCTGAATCATCAAATAAACCAAAACCATTATGAAAACTTTGCACTACCCCCCCCTTTCTTCAAAAAAAGAATACTTTTTATTCGCCCCAAACCCCCAATATCACCCCACGCCTAAATGGTATCATAAGACTCCCGAATTGATACTTTTTAGGCAATCTCTTTTCGTATTTATACAATAGGTCAATTTAAACTCTCGCAGGATTGCTTTTTAAAACTTTTCATTATAACTTTGAAAAAAGTATTATGATTAATTAAGGGGACTTCTAAAAATTGACCCCACAAAAATTTAACAAATAAAAATGGATGTAAAAAAATAGGTTTTGATGCCACCAGGGCGATATTTTGGTTGATTTTTCACCTTTTTTATCTCGAATAGCCCGCTATTAGAGATAAAATGCGGCAAAAACTCACCTTCGAATCTCATCCCAAATCCACCAAATCAATTTTTAGAAATCCCCTTAAGAAATAACAAACATAAAATAAAATGAAAAAACTACTACTTATCGTTGCACTACAACTCTGTATGCTACAGACTTTTGCAGCACCTCGACTCATTGCGCCCCAAGATGGGCACAAAACCTCTAACAATATGCCTACCCTCTCGTGGACTGGCGAAAAATGCGACCACTACGAATTATGGGTTAATGGCATTATGGTGGAAACTTTCCCAGCGGATCAAACCGCTTGCACTGCCTTCCCAATGTCCTTTGGCGAAAATAGCTGGAAAATCGTTGCCGTCAGTGGCAATGAATCATCTAGCTCTCAGGAATATAAAATAACTATTGACGATGCTCCACTAGCTGAACTACCAGTGGATGCTCAGCTACTACGCAAAGACTGGAAAGTACAATCATCACTGGAAGTTGGTATGGACGGCAAGAAGCTCTCTAGTGGTGCTGCTTGCCAAGATTGGTACACTACATCACTGCCTGCAACTGCCCTGACTGCTCTTGTTCGTAATGGTGTCTACCCTAACCCTTATGTATCGTTCAACAATATGAGAATTCCTGACTCTAACGATGAGTACAACAAAGAATTCGACCTATTGAAATATAGCCACATTGAAGGCAAAAATCCTTGGTCTGCACCATATTGGTTCGTCAATGAATTTGAACTCTCTAACCCAGAAGCTCCAATAGTTTGGTTGAATATGGCAGAAATCAACTACCGTGCAGACGTGTGGGTGAATGGTCATAAAGTTGCTGACCACACTACTGTTGCAGGTATGGAGAGAGGTTACAGATTCGACGTTAGCGGTCTTATTAATCGCAAGGGTACTAATAGGGTTGCAATCGCAATCTACCCAGTACTTGATCCAGGCTGTCCTTCACCTGACCCTCTTACTCCACTTTCCGAACCTGGAGTTAATATGGGTGATGGTGCTATTGCAACTTCATACACAAAATGGGATGCTATTGGTTGGGACTGGCAACCTGCCGTAAGAGATAGAGATATGGGTATCACCGAAGATGTCTTTATTAGCTACACCGACCAAATCGAGGTTAATAACCTATACGTTTCCTCTGAACCAACTGCTCCAGAGTTCGACGTTGCAGAGGTCATTATCTCAGCAGACGTTGTTAACCACTCCAACTACTCTAAGGAAGTTGATGTAACATTCACCGTTGGTGGTAACGGTACTGACTTTACTATTACTAAAGCCTGCAAAATTGCACCGAAATCAACCGTGGAAATCCACCTTGATAGCGAAGCATTTGCTGATCTTAGACTTCAAAAACCTGCACTTTGGTGGCCATTTGGCTATGGTGAACAACCTCTATATAGCCTAGACGTTAAGGCAAAAAGCAGCGACGGTGATAACTTTACAGCAAGTACTGAAATGTTCGGTGTCAGAAAAGTCGAAACTTATATTGGTTGCCCAGAACTTGTTCTTGAAATCAATGGGGTAAAAATCTACCCTAAGGGTGGTAACTGGGTTACTGATATGATGCTTAACTGGACTGCATCTCGCTACGCTAAAGAAGTGCTACTGACCAAAGGTGCTGGTATGAATCTCCTAAGAGTATGGGGCCCTACTGGTGTACCATCTAAAGCAATGTATCACACTGCTGATAAAGAGGGTGTGCTAATGTGGCAAGACTACCTGAATGACTTCTATGGTACACATAAAAATATGGAGGGTTATCGTCCTGACGCTCAGCAATTCACCGACATCTCTATCGAGGTTACTAAGAAATATCGCAACCACCCTAGCCTTATTATGTGGTGTGGTGGTAACGAGGGTGTGAACCCTCGTGAAGAGATACTTATGGAGAAGGTTATCAAAGAATATGACGGACGAAACTCACGCTTCTACCTTAGAGCATCTAACCAATTTGGTCTTCACGGTGGTGGCCCATACCATACAATCGCCCCAAATGACTACTTCACTTATAATGATAAACTCTTCGGATTTAGTAGCGAAATCGGCCCTAGTGGCGTACCAGTAGTTCAAAGTTTTAAGAAATTTATGCCAGAACTTGGCGAGCTTGAGTATGCCGAAGATAGATTCCCACTAGATGGAGCTTGGGCATTCCACGATGCTAATAACTTCCCAGGGCAAGACCTTCGTAAGTTCTCTAGCTACGACGACATACTAAGAGGCTCTTACGGGGATGTTGAAAAGGGAGATGGTGCTCAGGCATATATCCGCAAAGCTCAGGCCGTTAACTACGACGTGTATAGAGCCAGTATCGAGTCTATCAACCGTCAGTTGTGGACAAATGCAAGTGGTATTGTTCTATGGAAATCAAACTCTAGCTGGCCTAGCATCCCTTGGCAAGTTTATGACTGGTACCTACAATCTCACGCAGGATATTATGGCACTAAGAAAGCCTCACAGCTCTTTACCATACAACTTAACCGCAATGACAATACCCTCTCGGCACTAAATCTTTACGGAAATAAGGTCGAAAATGCTCTTCTCGAAGCAACTTTGTATGACAAAAACCTTAAGGTGCTATGGAGCAAAAAAGAAACTGTCAGCATTGATAGCAATAGCGTGTTAAGCTCTGATATAGTTGTTCCAGAAACTGAAGAAATATGCTTCTTGAAACTCAAGCTAACAGATAAGGAAAATAATAGAACAGCTGATAACTTCTACTGGATGGGCTCTAAGAGAGATTACTCTGAGCTAGAGGATATGGATGCGCCTAAGTTGAGCGTAAAAGTTAGTGCGAATAATGACACTCAATGTTGTAAGTCAAAGTACACTGTCACTGTTAAGAATAGTGGTAAAAGCCTTGCATTCCTTACCTCATTTAGTATTGTAGGTAGTGAATCAAGACAAGAGTTCTTACCTGCATTGTGGAGTGACAACTACATTTCACTTCTACCAGGTGAAAGCAAGGTACTGACTGTTGAAATCTTTAATGAGGATATAACAGAAGCTCCAGCGTTGGAGTACACCGACTTTATGGGACGTGTAACAAAGTCAGTAAAAATAAAGTAAAGGGGACTTCTAAAACTGACCCCAATAAAAATTAAAGGGGAGTTCTGGAAATTGATATAAGTCAATTCTAGAAGTCCCCTGTAAAAAACTATCTGCATTACACAGTGTGACCAATAAGTGTCGCTGATGTTGCCCTATCCACTACAACTCGTACATAATCACCTGCTCCAACCCCCTCAACCCTATCAAATACCACAACCTTATTGCCCGAAGTCCTTCCATAAAGCTGCTCGTCGCTACGCTTCGATACCCCCTCTACCAACACCTCAAACTCACACCCAACATCCTCATTATTACGCAACTGTGAAAGCTCATTCTGAGTCGCAATAATCTCATTCAGGCGTGCAATCTTTACATCGTGCTCCACATCATCGCTCATCGACTTATGCGCCACAGTACCTGGTCTATCGGAGTATGCAAACATATATGCAAAATCATAGCCCACTCTACGCATCAAACTAATCGTTTGAAGATGATCCTCGGCACTCTCGCCACAAAAACCTGCAATAATATCGGTGGTGAGCGTACACTCAGGCATTGCACGCTTAATTGCGTCAACCCGACCCAAATACCACTCAATGGAATATTTACGATTCATTGCCTTTAGCATATTATCGCTACCACTTTGAACTGGTAGGTGTATATGCCGTGCGATATTGGGGTGCTTGACCATAGTTTCAATCAAGTCATCACCGAGGTCTTTAGGGTGCGAGGTAGCAAAACGTACTCTGAGTTCGGGGCTTAGGCAAGCCACCCTCTCTAGCAGTTGAGCAAATGTAGCCTCACCACTCCTATAAGAATTAACGTTCTGCCCAAGCAGTGTAACTTCCTTGTATCCATTATCCAATAGTCGCTTGATTTCAGCAAGAATAGACTCCATATCACGAGAGCGTTCCCTGCCACGAGTATATGGCACAACGCAGTACGAGCAAAAATTATTACACCCTCTCATAATGCTCACAAAGGCAGAGATGCCATTGCTGCCGAGCCTTACAGGGTCAATATCGCTATAAGTTTCGCTAATCAGGAGTTCTGTATTAAGACTTTTTACGCCATTTTGGGCTTGTTCGATAAGTTGGCAGATGGTTCTATAGCTATCGGGCCCAGCTACAATATCGACCTTATCGAAGAGTGCTTCCCCCAGTCTTTCCGCCATACACCCAATAACTCCAATTAGCAACCTTTTGCCACCCTTAGAGCCACGAAGTTGACCGAGTCTGGTGAAGATTTTTTGCTCAGCATTTTCACGAATTGCGCAAGTATTAAGCAGTACAATGGCAGCATCCTCAACCTTTTCGACTATCTGATAGCCCCCCTCGCTAAGAAGTGATGCCACAATCTGACTATCCCCCACATTCATCTGACAGCCATAAGTTTCGATATGTACTTTTGCCCTAACAGATGGTTTTAGTTTACTAAAATCCATAACCCTTACTCTTCCTCTTGGTTGTAATCTCCTTGGAATGCAGCCTGCTCAACTAACACTGAACTAGTGGCATCGCCAGTCGAGAAGATCAGTGTATAGGATAGGATTTCGCTAGATGTATTCTCCGAAACGGTGATTTCAATAACATTATCATCGCCATAAGTTCCCATTTCAGGGTTTACTCTAATCCATCCGCAAGGGTTTTCGAGTTGCCAGTTACCATTAGAGCTAAGTGTAACTTCCTGAGTTCCAGAGGTGTAGTTAAATTCGAGTTTATTTAATGATATATCAATATTGCTTACTCCTGTGTCAGATTCAACTGCTTGACAACTAACACCAAAGATTGCACAGGCAATAAGAATCAGTATTTTATTCATATTTCAATTATATTTTTTATGTTTTAGATGCCTTATTAAGGGGACAAAGATAGTAATTTTGCGGAAAGTTCACAACTTAAAAGCGAATATAGAACTCTTTTGTTAGTTCTTTGTAGGCGTCAGTATAGTGGTCGAAGCTATCTAGTATCATCAGTTCTTCCTCCTTTATTTGGCAATCTCTACGGAGTGAGAATTCAGCAGCCATTCGTTTAGCTTCACGCCCTGGTTTTGGGAAAATCTTTAGCAGACGTGTGCAAAATAGCCCACGTGTAGCAGCCTTTGCAATAAATACCGCTGCATTGGAGTATGGGAATATTGCAGCAAAGACACCGCCATTTGGGTCTAGAACCCTAACCACACCATCTATAAGGTCTTCCGAGGGCAGAAGCTCGCTGTGACGTGCAGCAGTGCGCTGAGCATCCACCGATTTATACGAACCATTGAAGTATGGTGGATTGCTGACTATAAAATCATATTTCTTTTGACACTCCGCCTTAGAGAACCTCTGGAAATCAACATTATAACATTTAATTCTATCGCCATAGGGGCTTTTCTCGAAATTAGAATTTGCCTCAATCGCTGCACTTTGTTCAATCTCCACGGCATCAATTTGCGCACTTTCGCAGCGTTGCGCCACCATCAGCGCAATCAGCCCCGTACCAGTACCAACGTCCAAGATTCTCTCCCTACCTAGACACCTCACCCACGAACCGAGAATAACCCCATCGGTTCCTACTTTCATTGCACTTTTTTCTTGATAGATCGTAAAGTTTTGAAATTTAAATGATTCGCCTTTTGCCATATCTTTATAGAGGTTTTTGTGAGTTTGTAGTTTATAACCTTCTAATCTTTGCGCCAAGGGCATTCAACCTAACATCAATTTGCTCATAGCCTCTGTCAATCTGCTCCACATTTTCGATAACACTCACCCCCTTTGCGCTAAGTGCAGCAATCAGCAGTGCCACACCTGCACGAATATCAGGCGAGGTCATCCTTGTTGCACGAAGTTGCATTTGCCTATTGTGCCCAATAACTGTAGCACGGTGTGGGTCGCACAGTATAATCTGAGCACCCATATCAATTAGTTTATCTACAAAGAAGAGCCTACTCTCGAACATCTTTTGATGAATCAGCACCGAGCCTTTAGCCTGAGTTGCCAATACCAAAAAGATGCTCAATAGGTCAGGTGTTAGCCCTGGCCACGGTGCATCGGAAATTGTCATTATCGAGCCATCCATAAAGCTCTCAATCTCGAAGTGCTCTTGTCTAGGAATAAAAATATCATCCCCCCTGCGCTCAATCTTTACCCCCATACGTTGGAAATTCATAGGAATAACCCCCAACTCATCGTAGGCAACATCCTTAATAGTAATCTCAGAGGAGGTCATTACCGCCATACCAATAAAACTACCAATTTCAATCATATCGGGCAGCATTCTATGCTCTGTCCCTCCGAGCGAATCAACCCCCTCTATAGTCAATAGGTTCGAACCTACGCCTGTGATTTTAGCACCCATACGATTCAGCATACGACATAGTTGCTGTAGGTATGGTTCGCAGGCGGCATTATATATAGTAGTCTTGCCCTTTGCCATTACTGCCGCTAATACTATATTAGCAGTACCCGTTACTGATGCCTCATCGAGCAGCATATAGCTCCCTTTCAACCCCTCAGGTGCCTCAACACTATAGAACTTATCTTGCGACGAGAAATTGAATTGTGCACCCAGCTTTTCAAAACCAATAAAGTGAGTATCGAGCCTACGTCTGCCAATCTTATCTCCCCCTGGTTTTGGCATATACGCCTTGCCATAGCGAGCCAACATAGCTCCAATTATCATCACCGAGCCACGTAGCGAAGCCGCCGACTTGCGATACTCGTCGGTGTGCATATACTCTGGGGTAACGTCCTTTGCCTCAAAGGTATATTCGCCCTTTCTAAGACGCTCAACCTTCACCCCCATCTTGCCTAGCAGCTCAATTAACTTGAGTACATCCAGTATCTCAGGCACATTACTAATAGTCATCTTTTGCTCAGTGAGTAGCACTGCACAAAGGATTTGTAGAGCCTCATTTTTTGCACCCTGTGGAGTAATTTCCCCCGAAAGAGGACACCCTCCCTGAACTTCAAAAGCAGCCATAGTAGTTAACGATTTCTCTTGTATTTATTGTTGTTATTGTTTTGACGTTGCTGGTGCCCATTCTTGTTTTTATTATTGTTATTTGGACGGTGATTTTTTCTAACAGTAAGCTGCGTGCCATCAAAAACAGAGGCGTTAAGCTCTATCGCACCATTACTCATATCGAAAAGATCGGCAAGTATCAACTCATTTGATGGGAACTCATCATTATAATCGTACGCCTTCTGGCGCATAAACATCACTAGTTCTTTGCCCAATTCTCTTTGCTGTTCCTTATCTTCGAGCTTTGCGATTTCACGTGCAACACGTGGCACAAGCGAACCATACTGTTTACGCACAATACCTTGTTGAGTGTAGGGTACTCTCTGGGGTACGGGAGCGAATTGCTCAGGGGTTGGGGCGTCAAACTCACAGTCAATATCGAGTTGGAAACCAGAAATCATAAAGAGGTGGTCATAGAGCATATGGCGAAACTCTTCGGTGTCGCTCTTTGTGTGTGGATAGACATTTGCCATAGTTGCGAGCACGGATTGCGCTTGTTTGTTTCGCTCCTCACGACCTTCGATTGTTAGGAGATACTTTACCATCTTTTGCACATTACGTCCATACTCAGGTAACAACAACGGCACATTTATATTCACAGGCTTCATAGAGTTCAATTTAGATTTTTTTGCTTTAATATGGCAGGAGAACATACTACTCCCTGCCTTTTTGCAACAAAAATAATACATTTTTTCGAGATTTAAAACAATTCCCACCATTTTTATTAACTTTGGGCGATGATTAAGGTGAAAATTGGAATTTTTGGACGAATGAATAGCGGCAAAAGTACGCTATTTAATGCCCTTACTGGTCAGCAGGGGCTATCTATTGTTGCACCCAAACGAGGAACTACTACCGACCCTGTGCGTAGAGCATACGAGCTACTGGACTATGGTGCAGTGACCTTTGTAGATACTGCTGGCTTTGATGACTCTGGCGAGCTGGGCGAGCAACGCATACAAAAGACTATGGAGGTGGCTATGGAGGTAGATATTGCCATTGTTCTGCTGATAGATAAAAAACCTGACACTAGCGAAAGAGAGTTTGTAGAGAAGCTACAGATGCCTGTCATTGAGCTTTCTCGTGGGTACGATACTGAGTCTGTACTTAGCCTAATTAAACAAACGCTCGAAAGTAAAATACCACCGACTCCACCCTTTTATGGCGATATACTCCCCCGAGGTGGTACTGTAATTCTGGTATGCCCTATTGATAGCGAAGCACCTGCTGGCAGGATGATACTCCCCCAAGTTCAGGCGATTCGTTCGGCACTAGATATTTCGGCTACCTGCATTGTTGTGCAACCATCGGAGCTGGAGAGCACCATTCAAAGAATTTCGGCAGATCTAGTGGTGACTGATTCTCAAGCCTTTAAGGAGGTGGCAGCAGTGGTAAAAGGTAAAGTTGCGTTAACATCCTTTAGTATATTGCTTGCTGCTCAGCGTGGTGATATTGTTGCATATAAGGAGGGGTTAAGAGCCGTTGATAGACTAAAAAAGGGGGATAGGGTGTTGCTACTTGAACACTGTTCGCACGGAGTGAGTTGTGATGATATTGGTAGGGTAAAGATTCCACGGCTGTTGAGTAGGCGTTTGGGTTTTGAGGTGGATGTTGATATGGTTAGCGGAAGGGAGCGTATGCCAGAGGATTTGAGTCAGTATAGTTTGGCGGTGCAGTGTGGGGGTTGTATGGTGAGTCGAGGGGCTATTGTGTCACGTATACTGCGTTGTAGGGAGGTGGGGTTACCAGTAACTAATTATGGGTTGTTGTTGCAGCATTTGTTGTTGGGGGCAAAGACCCTTTTGTAATACAAGCTCTAACAGACTTTCGCCACAAAAAATACCCAAAATAGAAAAAAACTCAACATCCCTACCCGAAAATCCATAAAAAATTACTACCTTAGTACCCTATTATTTTTACGCCCTAAATAGACGGTTTTTTAAAATATGAAACGACTAATTTTCATAACATATATCACTCTAATAACACTTGTCAATAATGCTCAGGCTAAAGAACTATCCCCTGAACTGCCTAGCCTCGACTCACTACTCAACATCCAAAAAACACTCAACACCAAACAAGACTCCATTCAACGTGCCCTCAATGACTCACGCTCCCTATTTACTGGAGCATCTATCGCTGAAAGAGATTCACTCTCCGAAGTGATTATCTCACTAGAAGGAAGTGTCTTTGATATTAGAGCAGAACTAGCCGAAATCGGTGACCAAATTGCCGTTAACCAAGAGTACACTGCACAAGAAAATCTAGATAACTCAGCGCAACAAACCGCCTCGGCAATCAACTCCGATAAACTCTATGAAGCACCCCTCTTTGTGGAATCACTCTCTGCCAACGATCTAGAACTACTGAAAATCAAACCTCAACAACAAGAAAACACTAGACTCGTTGTCGAAGAAATTATAGCACTCTACACTCAACTTAAAGAGATTAAGTTGCACTACGATAATGCCTCCTCTCAACAAGTTATCGACTCGCTGAGAAACGAAGCATTCAACCTCTCTAGTGAAATTGAACAAATCAACAACACCTCTGGCTCAGAGTGGCAAAAGTACTTTAACGAGGTGATGGCAGTATATCTGGTTATGCTCGACATCTCACCCAATAGCGATCGCACTACTCTCGAAAATATTGATCGCAAAAATAAAGAAACCCTTCGTGAAAAATCCCTGCTGCAACAAAACTCCCTTGCTCCGAACCTAACGGCATTTAACCTAGAGTGCCAACTTATGCTCGATTATCAAATGGCAATAGCAAATGCAGCCGATATTACTAAAGCCTACAATGCCCTAGAGAAAGTAACCCTAGAGCCTCTGGAGTGCGACTTCCCTGAAATCGAGTTTGGTCAAAGGATATTAACGCTCTATTCTCCTGTGGTGGAGGACTACGACTATGGCTACACCAAAGTGAGCAAAATTCCAGAGATAATTATCCCTTACAAAGGTGTTTATTATACCGTGCGAGTTGCGCTATTCTCATCGAAGCCTACAAACCTCTCTACATTCCGTAGTGCAGGCCCTCTGCAACTCTACAAAACCACCGAAGGAAAGTATAGCTACCAAATTGGTGGCTTTAAGACTCTCAGCGAAGCTGAAGATGGGCTAGCCAAAGCTAAAAAAATTGGCTTTAAATCCCCTGCCATCATTGCCTATATTGATGGGGTGCTCTCTACTGTTGCAAAGGCTACGGAGCTACAAGAGAACTTAGGTACGAATATTGAGGGTGAGTTTAAAGTGGTACTCAAAACTAAAAATAGTAAGGATGGAGATATTCTCAGAACATTGATGAATGAACAGACCCAAGGAAAGCAAATCCTAAGAATAAACCAGGGGGATATATTTGTTTTTTCTGTAATTACCTTTGCAAATAAGGTGGAAGCTGAGGAATTTTTATTATCTTTGCGTAACAGCCTCCCAGAAGGCGATATTGCAGTCGAACAGATTAATTGATCTTTTTAAATTTTAAATACAATGTCAGCACTATTCTACATCATTCTATTAGTTGTCATCGGTCTAGTACTCTTCTTTGCTGAGCTAGTATTGCTCCCTGGAATAACTATCGCTGCGGTAGGCTCATTCTGCTCTTTGTGCGCAGCCTCGGCGTGGATATTTGCTGAGTATGGCATTGCTTGCGGATTTATGGGACTGCTGGGTATATTGGTGCTTGTCGCTATTATGCTTGTCTTCTTCTTTAGACCCAAGACGTGGCGCAAAGTATCGCTCAAAACAGAACTAAAAGATACTATTGCTACTCCAATCGAGCAGCTCTGTAGCATTGGCGCACAGGGCGTGAGCACAACTAGACTCTCTCCTATGGGCAAGGTTGAGATAGAGGGTGAGATATACGAAGCTAAGACTCGTGGTGGCTATATTGACGAGGGCAGTAATATCAAAGTTATTGGCTACGATAACCAAAATGTAATAGTTGAGGGGACATCTAAAAATTGACCCCATTAAAAATTACGCCAAATTCTTGCAAATCAATCTCTAAAATAATAATACAATGAATCTACTCTATGCTTTAGCGCAGGTGCAAGAAGCAACTGCATCAGCTGTCCTTCCAGATTTTAACTACTCTATACTTATTATAGGTGTAGTGTCATTAATCCTGTTGTGGATAATTCTACATTTTATACCTATTGGACTGTGGTTCTCGGCAATGGTGTCGGGGGTGAGAATATCACTACTGCAACTAATCTTGATGAGATGGCGTAAGGTGACACCCTCTACAATCGTATCTGGAATGATTGAGGGCACAAAGGCTGGACTATCCCTTAACCCAAATGAGCTAGAGGCGCACTACCTTGCAGGTGGTCACGTGGCAAATGTGGTACACGCATTGGTGTCGGCGCAAAAGGCAAATATTGCACTCGACTTTAAGATGGCAACAGCTATTGATTTGGCTGGACGTGATGTCTTCGAGGCTGTGCAGATGAGCGTGAACCCACGAGTAATCAACACTCCTCCCGTAACAGCTGTAGCCAAGGATGGCATCCAGCTGGTGTGTAAGGCAAGAGTGACGGTGAGAGCCTCTATTAAACAGTTGGTTGGTGGTGCAGGCGAGGAAACAATCCTAGCACGTGTTGGCGAGGGTATCGTCTCGTCTATTGGTTCGTCAGACTCGCACAAGAGCGTGCTAGAGAATCCAGACAATATCTCACGAGTTGTGCTAAATAAAGGTCTTGATGCAGGTACAGCATTCGAGATACTCTCGATTGATATAGCGGATATAGATGTTGGGCGTAATATTGGGGCGGTGCTACAGATGGATCAGGCCAATGCCGACAAGAATATTGCACAAGCCAAAGCCGAGGAGCGTCGTGCAATGGCAGTAGCTCAGGAGCAGGAGTTTATTGCTAAGGCTCAGGAGGCACGTGCGCAGGTGATTCTAGCAGAGGCAGAAGTGCCACGAGCAATCGCCGATGCATTTAGGAGCGGTAATTTGGGTGTTATGGATTACTATAAACTACGTAATATTCAAGCAGATACCGATATGCGAGAAAAAATTGCCAAGTAATTTTTAAGTTTTTATTTGGAATATTCAGAAATTCTATTTACATTTGCATTCTCATTCTCGCAAGGGGTATGAGAAAACGGAGGGGTGGGTGAGTGGCTGAAACCAGCAGTTTGCTAAACTGCCGTACGGGGTGAACCTGTACCGGGGGTTCGAATCCCCCCCTCTCCGCCAAAATACAAAAGAGGTTGTTCCTATGATTTGGGGCAACCTCTTTTGTTTTATATGTGATCATTTTTAGCAAGCATAACACTGACAAAATATTTTTTTGAAAAAAATTAAAAAAAGATTTGGAGGTTTGATTTTTTTACCTTATCTTTGTGGTCTCTTAAGAGAAGTACTTTCTTCTAATGGCTTAAGGGAAAAATGTAAATAATTGCGGATGTGGTGTAATTGGTAGCCACGCTAGACTTAGGATCTAGTGCCGCGAGGCGTGGGGGTTCGAGTCCCTTCATCCGCACTGAAAAGGGGAATAGTTAATTAAACTTTCCCCTTTTTTGTTAAACAACAATAATCTTATGGAAACTCTAAAACACGAATGTGGAGTCGCCCTGATACGACTCAAAAAACCAATATCTTTCTTCGAGAAAAAATATGGAACCTCTCGCTACGCACTCAATAAACTCTACCTGCTTATGCAAAAACAGCATAACCGTGGGCAAGAAGGTGCTGGTGCTGCCTGCGTAAGCCTCGAAGCTGAACCTGGGCAAGAATTTATCTTTAGAGAAAGAAAAGAAGGTAAAAATGCTATACCCGAACTCTTCGAAGAAATCGGTAAAAGCATTGCTCAAACTCCAACAGACGAAAATGAACCATTCATTGGGGAGTGCTATATGGGACACCTACGATACAGCACCACTGGACGTGCTGGTATTACTTACGTGCACCCGCACCTCCGTCGTAATAACTATCGCCAAAATACGCTCGCACTCTGTGGAAACTTCAACCTCACTAACGTAGATGAAATATTCCAACACCTCAAAAGCCAAGGTCAACACCCTCGTCGCACCTCAGACACTACTATACTACTAGAACAACTCGGTAGCTGCCTTGATACTTATAACGACTCGGTGGAAGATATTCTTAAAAATAGTATGCCGCTCTGGGATGGGGGATTTGTTATTTGCGGTATTGTGGGTGATGGACGCACCTTTGCTGCACGTGACCCGTGGGGCATCCGCTCTGCATTCTTCTACGAAGATGATGAAATTATTGTTATCGCCTCGGAACGCCCTGCAATCCAAACCGTTATGAATGTCAAAAGTGGTGATATCAAAGAACTTCAACCTGGCGAAGCACTAATTATTGACAGTCAAGCAAATATATCGTTAAGCCAAATTGTTAAGCCTACTAATGTTAAACAGTGCTCGTTCGAGAGAATATACTTCTCTAGGGGTAATGATGCCGATATTTACAGAGAGCGTAAAGCTCTGGGACGTGGCGTTGTGCCTGCAATCCTAAAGACAGTGGACAATGACCTTGCCAATAGCGTCTTCTCCTTTATCCCAAATACTGCCGAGGTTGCATTCTGGGGTATGAACGAATACCTGAAAGAGTACCTTGACCAAGAAAAATACCAGAAGATTGTAGCAGCTGGTGCATCTATCACTGACGATACGCTCAAAGAAATCATCTCGCAGAGGGTACGTATCGAGAAAGTTGCAATCAAGGATATTAAGCTACGCACCTTTATCTCGGAGAGTGGCAAGCGTGATGAGCTTTCGAGCCACGTCTATGATATTACCTACGACTCTATCGTGCCACACAGAGATAATCTAATTGTAATTGACGACTCGATTGTGCGTGGTACAACCCTAAAGCAAAGTATCATTACAATACTTTCGAGACTTGACCCTAAGAAATTGGTGATTGTGTCATCTGCGCCACAGATTAGATACCCTGACTTCTATGGTATTGATATGGCAGACATTTCGCAACTTATTGCCTTTAAGGCGATGATTGAGCTAGTCAGCAAAAAAAGACTTACTGAGGTTTACAAGAAGTGCTTAGCGCAGGTAGATGCTCCAAAGGGTGAGATGAAGAACTATGTTTGTGAGTTGTATGCGCCATTTAGCGACGAGCAGATTTCAGCTGAGATTGCACGTATTGTCACTCCAGATACAGTTAAGTGCGATGTGGATATAATTTTCCAGACACGGGAGACTTTGCGTGAGGTTTGTAGTGGGCATAAGGGTGACTGGTATTTCACTGGTGAGTATCCAACTGATGGTGGTCTTCGGATGCTTAATGCTTCATTTATTGAGTTCTATCAGCGGACGCACCCAGAGTTGTAAGAAGACTTCTATGAATAAAGTGGCTATGTTGCGATTGCAAACCTAGCCACTTTCTCTTATCACTATACCCTATAATACAAGTGGTTAGTATTTCTAGAATATGAACCCTAAAACAAACGATGACTACTATCTAGGTGGAAGGTCTGGCAGCTCGCTACCATTTATAGTATCAAGCCTTAGAGCAGGCTTGCGGTCGTTAGGAGTCCTCGGGTCTGCTGGAGCTGGAGCACTCGCAATAGGGCTTTGTGGTCGCTGTATGGTGCTAGAAGGAGTCTCTACTACCCTTGTAGTATCAACGCTCGCTATTTCAAGCGAATCAGGCTCTGTGGTCGCTTTCTTTGTCGTGTCACGTTTGACCTCCATCTGACCACGAGGACGCTTAAAACTCCAAGAAACAAACTCCTCGTCCGCCTCGAAACCCACACCCACGTGATTGCTATTGCCCTCACGCACACGTACCGCTACATCCGAGTATATCTTCTTTGCCTTCTGATCCCACCATAACTCTTCAGTATAGAGAGTCCTATTACCCGAAAAGTTGTTTGCCACAACATTCCCACGTGCAACCCACAGTTCTTTCTGCTCATCGGAGCGAGCATAATCCGCAATCAAATCACTCTCTATCACAGCAGTCGAGTCATTAAAAGTCTCAATCTGAATACCTTGGGTGAACTCAGTAAAGGGTTCGTCAGCAAGCTCATAGTACTCCATCAGAGAAGTCACCATCTTATAGGTGCGAGTACCATCCTTGCTCTCTTGACTGATAAGGTTAATAGAGACCTGAGTTGGGGTAGTATTGGGATCTGAGACACGAGGTTCGGCTTCTTGCTCACCGCACCCCGTTATCATCATAACGAGCACAAGGAGAGCCGACCAAAGCCCTCCTTGCAATATAGTTTTATTAATGCTGTATTTATGCATCAACTATTTTTTCTCACGAACGGTGGTAGTACCAGACAACCATCCGCAACGTACAGTGTAAGAGTCACCAGGGTTAAGACCACGCATAAATGTATCTTCAACCTTAGGGAAGTTAGCAGAGTAAGAGGCAATCATACGGTTGATGTTTGCAACTTGTTCTTCGTCACCTTCGAATTTAGCACGAGCTCTTGTGTAGGCATCCACTACCAACCAGTATGCAGCTTGTTGGTCGAAACCAGAACAACCCGATGCACCACCAGCATAACAACCAGCTAGGAACATATACCCCAGACCATTGTTTTCGTCAAGCGAGATCATTTGGCGAGCCATTTCAGCAGCATCACGATACATCTTATCGCCGATAGAAGCACCAGTAGCCATTGCCAAGATATTGTACTTACGAGTTGGATCTTGCTCCATTGATACAGCTACATTATAGTATTCAATAGCCTTTGAAATATCGCCCTTTTCGTCATAGATGCCACCTAGCATAGCCGCAAGGTCAGCAGTTGGTTCAACGCTATAGAGTTTTTCAGTAAGAGTAAGTTGGAAGTCAGTACCACACTTGCTACGTTGGAACATAGCAAGAATCTTTTGAACAAGTTCTACATTCTCTGGGTCAGCTTCGTACTGAGGGCGGAAGATAGTTTCGATATTCTCGCACGATGCAGCACCGCTACCAGCAAAGATATTTTCGATAATCGAGATTGCTTCTCTATCTTCGTCAGTTACAGAGCCACTCTCAAGCGCACCTACCACAAATTCGAAGTCCAAAAGATACTCTTCAGGAGTGATGTCGTCAAGCTTGAAGCTATCAGTTAGCGAGTTAAAGAACTGAGTACAGATTGCAGGATCAACCTCATAACCAGCATCTTTGATTGCTACACGAAATAGGTCGTAGGCAGTCTTAAGGTCACTTGGGTTATTTTCGATATAGACGATTGCCTTTTGAGCTTTGATATAGTTTGCGCCATATTTAGAGTGATCTGGGAAGTTTTCGATACGAAGGTCGAAGAGGTAGAGCATACTGTCAAGATACAACAAGCGATCGTCTTTAGAGCGAGCACGAGCCATCTTAACACGATAAATTTCACCACCACGAATATAAGTATTCATAGAGGCTTTAGGGCAATTTGCGATAAGCTTGTGCATAAGTTCAAGCGCAAAATCATAGTCTTTGGTTTTGTAAGCAGAGTCAAAGTAGCTAAGAGTCTTAATGTTTTCAGCTTTTTCTTCGTCAGTTGAGCCAAAGTTTGTCCAACGAGGATCGCTGTAATCAATACTTTGCGCACAAACGCCTAGCGTTGATGCAACTAGAAGCATTCCGAGTAGAAAGATTTTTTTCATAGTAAAAGGATTTGTTTATTTTTTTAGTTAAATTTTCGTTTTACGAACCACATATCGTCGCCACCAAAGAGCGACAGCCCAACGACTACTTTAAAGTACTGTTCGTTGAGTATTGACTCTACTCCTCCCCTCTCGCCATACTCTATTGCTAGGTTCAGTGTCGATACGTTTTGGGCTTTCAGGGGCATCGACACACCACAGGTGGCAGTCCAGTCCACTGGTTGATAACCATCTCTGCCTATGTAGCTAGTCACATAGCGTGCACCAACCTTATAGGTCAGGCGTTTAAAGAAGTTATTCACGGAGCGTCTATCAGGAGTGTAGCTTGCGCCAATACGGTAATCCTCGCACAAAAAGAGATCAATGTATGAAAGGGTTTCAAAGGCATCTGTCCAGTCCTGACGAGAGTAGTCAAAGCCAACAGTCAGTTTAGTATTGTTGTAAGATATACCTGCTGCGAATTTCTCAGGGAAGGTGATAGGATAGTCGCTCACCTTATACGAAACGGTATCTGTTCCCGAGTAGTGGCTCACATAAGATAGGGTTTTACTATCGTATACTCCTTCGCTCTTAAAATCGTATGTTGCACCAATGATAATATGGTCATCGTAGCCTACACGGAATTGATATTGCATACCCAAGCTAGCACGTAGTTTTTGCACCTGAATTCTCTCCACTGAATACAAATCCGAGAAGCTAGTCTCTCCCAGCAGCGGTGTAATGGCTGAGTCCCAGTGTCTATCTAGCGTACCGAAATCATAGTGCATTGTAGCACCAATGCTAAATCCCCCAACTACTTTCCAGCCAATCGAGGTATTAAGCTCCGAGACACCACCCTCGCCATAGTAGCTGTAAATTGCACGTCCAATATTCTCAACAACGCTTGGATTATCGTCGATAATTGCAGTTTCATACCCCACGCTTGAGAGTTGGGTCAGCGAAAATCCCATTGCCAGCCCACGTGTAATAGGGAATGCGAAGCCTAGGTCATTGAGGTTAGCTGTATTAAAGGCAGTGCTAGAGGAAGCAGTCTGTTGGTAGTAGTTAGCACTCATCGCCCCAATATTAAAGATAGCTGTGTTTTGCGGGATTGCACTTAGTGCAGCAGGGTTAGAGTAGTTAAACTCGTTAGGGGTGCGTAGTGCCAGACCGATGCCACCCATTGCAAGTGTAGAGGCTGTTCCCGAAGCGGACATATCGCCAAGCCCAAACATAGTGTATGGCGAATAGGCTGAAAGCGAATGCTCCAGCTGTGCGCTTGCAGGTAAAATTCCCACCAATAGTAGAATAACTACTAGAATTCTTGTTCTCACGTTCATCATTATTTATTATGCTTCTGTCCCTCAACAATATACCCCTTTAACTGCTACTTGAGAATCTCATAGAGTCCCATTAATGTAGCCTCTGAGCATACAAATATCGGTAAATTTATTATCTTTTCAAAAAAAATTGCATCACCACCCGTAAAATATGGCTTTTTTGTGCTATTTTCACGCAAATAGCCCTCAATTTCGTGTCGTATTCCCTCTACTGCACCGTAAAATAGTGCCTCTACTGTGCTACTTGCAAAGTGTCCTTTCAGGTACTTCGCCTTAAGTTGCGAAATTTCCTCGACACTCAACATTGGTAACTTCGAGGTGTTTTGGTTTAATGCCCTGAGGCGGGTTAAAAAACCTGCCGAAATATTGCCACCCCTAAATTCCCCCTCCTTACTAACGTAATCAATAGTGATTGCAGTACCCAAGTCAATAACAATTATTTCCTCGGCTGGGAATTTTGCCGCTGCTGCAACTGCTGCAACCATCCTATCAAGCCCCAAGGTGTGGGGCGTTGCGTAGCAATTTTTTAGTGGTATGGGAGTATCCTTGTCTAATATAACCACCTCACTTCCAGTCGCTTTGCTCATATGCTCGGCAACCTTACTCCCCACTCCCTCTCTCACCGAACAGACTATTGATCGAGAGATCTGCTCGCCTCTACAAAAAGAATAAAAATCTACACTATTTTTTGCGTCAATACTCTTCTCTATCACGCCATTTTCATTAAATAACGCAACTTTCAGGAAAGTATTGCCAATATCTACTACTAGATATTTCATTGCTATTGAGCCAAGAGTTGCTCTTTAAGCATACGAATATCTTTGACAGCTTGGGTCAAATCCCTCTGAACAGTAGGCAAATTCTTGAATACCGCAAAGGATTTATGGAACGCCGAACCGCTCTGTGGAGGTGAACCAAGCAGCACATCGCCCACCTTCTTGACAGAATTACTCACACCACTCTGTGGGGCAATCTTCACATTCTCGGCAATAGTGATATGACCTGCCACACCAACTTGACCACCCATCATAACTCCTCGACCAATCTTTGTCGATCCAGAAATACCAACTTGCGCTGCAAGGGCTACATTCTCACCTACTATTACGTTGTGAGCAACCTGCACCAGATTATCAATCTTCACCCCATCTTTGAGCACTGTAGAACCCATCGTAGCTCTATCAATACAGCAATTTGCGCCAATCTCCACATCGTCACCTATCACTACATTGCCAATCTGAGGAATCTTGTTGAACGAGCCATCTGCCTGTGGCGCAAAGCCAAATCCATCGGCACCTATCACAGTGCCACTATGAATAATAGCATTTTCGCCCACTACGCATCCCTCATATATCTTTACTCCAGCGTGAATAACGCTGCCTCTACCAATCTTAACCCCCTCGCCAATATAGACTTGAGCATAGATTTTAACATCCTCTCCCAAAACAACACCCTTCTCAATAACACTAAAATCACCCACGAAGAGTCCCTCAGGCTCTGCCACACCTTCGGCAATCGAGGCTTTTGGGCTAACACCAACCCTGACAGGGCGGCTTGCCACATATAGCTCCAACAGCTTCGAAAATGCAACGTAGGCATCCTCAACTCTAATAAGTGTCGCAGGAACCGCCTCACGTGCCACAAAAGACTCGGAAATCAAAACTGCCGATGCCTTTGTGCTATAGAGATGCTCCTCGTACCTCATATTCGACAAGAAAGCTAGAGCACCAGCGTGCCCCTCCTCAATCTTTGCTACGGTGGTAAGCTCCACCGAGCCATCCCCCTCTACACTACCTCCCAAGAAAGCAGCAACTTGTTCTGCTGTAAATTTTAACATTTTTTATGATTTTTTATGGGGCTAATTCTATAGAACTCACCCCCTTGTTTTAAACCAACTCTACCAGAATCTCCAAGCGCAATTCACCGAGAAATTACTATTCACACCTGGTGCTTCGGTAGTAACTGGTATCAGAGAGATCTCGTAGCGTGCGCCCAGCTCAAAGTGGCGACCAAACCTGAAGGTACACCCTATTGGCACCGACACATCCATCGACTCTGCGCCATAGAGCGCATCACCGCCATAGCGTGCCGAGGTCAGAAAGTTAAAGCTCAACCCACCATCAAGACTCACGCCCGATCTCAAGAAAATACGGGTCATAATAGGCACTTTTACATAGTCTAACGAAACCTTTGTTCCCCCATAGTTCTTATTGGTAATAGGGTCGTAGTTCGAATCGGCATAGTACCCCTGAAAAGAATAAAGCACTTCAGCTTGAATGGCAACCGTGTGATATATCTGGATACCCAGAATACCGCCAAAGTTACCAGCAAACATTGCCCCAGAATCAGTACGTTTAGTAACAGAAGAGATATTCATCCCCCCCTTAACGCCATAGTAAAAACTCTGTGCCTTCGCCTGATTAGCCCCCACCAACAGAGCCAAAAATAGAATAAATTTAATAGCTGTTGATTTCATTGCTTTAAGTGTGTTTAGTTAATTAATGTCTTCAAACTCCACATCCTCGCCAATATTGCGATTGACTTTCTTCTCAGGATTTTTCGAGTATTGAATCTTCACCTCCCCCTTTTTGGTAGAGGCCCTCTGGTTATAGTTACTTGCATTACCATTAAATCCTGCGCCGCTGTTTTGTCCATAGTATTTTTCCATTCTACGTTGCTGACGCTTTACAAGTGCCAAGAGTATAAAGGGAAAAAATAATCGTAGCAACCAAAAAATTGCTACGATTATTAGTAATGTTAGAATAAATCCCATTTTTATTTTTTTCTTTTATTTTAATAGTTTATAGGGCAATACCACCCACCTATTAAAACGTGCCCCAAGGGGACTTTATTTCTTAAGTGCCTTCTTTTTTTCGCTGCGACCAATTAGGTCATAAGAGACAGGAGCCGCAATGAAGATAGAAGAATAAGTACCGATAATTACCCCGAACAATAGTGCGAAGATAAAGCCACGGATAACCTCACCACCGAAAATAAACATTGCAAGAAGTACCACGATTGTAGAACCTGCGGTGTTTACCGTACGAGCAAGTGTTTGGTTAAGTGCGGTATTGATATTCTCGTCCAACTTGCGTTTTGGGAATAGCGATACATTCTCACGAATACGGTCAAAGATAATCACGGTGTCATTAATCGAGTAACCGATAATAGTAAGGATTGCTGCGATAAATGATTGGTCAATAGTAAGGTTAAATGGCATTACGCTGTATAGCAACGAGAACATACCAAGAGTTATGACAGTATCGTGAATCAATGCCGCAATACCACCAATACCATATTGCCATCTATTGAAGCGCATTGCAATATATAGACCAATAACGATAAGTGCAAAGAAGATTGCAATAGATGCGTTACGCTTAATATCGTGAGCAATAGAAGGTCCTACTTTCTCAGCCGAGATGATACCAAGTGGGTTGCTTACAGTAGTAGTGAAGTCATCCACTGAGATATTACCAGAGTAAAGTGGGCTAAGCGCACGATACATCATTTCGTTGATTTCGTTAGTTACGCCATCAGCTTCGTCAGCATATTTGTACTGAGTAGTGATACGCATTTGCATCTGTTCCTCTGTACCGAATTGCTTAACTTCTAGACCATCGGTAAAGACGTTTTCGAGTGCACCACGAACCTCGTTTGCAGTAACAACCTTATCGAAGCGTACAACAAAGGTACGTCCACCTGAGAACTCAACGCCATACTGTAGACCACGAGTACTTAGAGATACAACCACTGCTACGAATACTATTGCAGAAACGATATAGAATTTCTTGCGCATTCCAAGGAAGTTGATTTTAGCATTATTAAGGAAGTTCTTAGTAGCCTTGTTCCAGAATGGTACTGTTTTACCTTTAGCAGCGATTGCTTCGAAAATCAAGCGAGTGATAAAGATAGCACAGAACAGTGAGGTAAGGATACCGATAATAAGAACTGTTGCGAAACCTTGAACTGGGCCCGAACCGAATACAAATAGCACGATACCTGTGATAATAGTAGTAGCATTACCGTCAATGATTGCAGAGTATGCATTCTTGAAACCGTCAGTCACAGACATTGAAAAGCCTTTGCCTGCTCGCATTTCTTCTTTGATACGTTCGTAGATGATAACGTTAGCATCCACTGCCATACCCATTGTAAGTACGATACCTGCGATACCTGGTAGTGTAAGCACCATACCGAAGCTTACCAACACCCCAAACAAGAAGAAGAGGTTAAGGATAAGTGCGATAGAGGCTGCAAGACCTGCACGGCTATAGAAGAAGATCATATATAGAAGTACAAGTACAAATGCAATGATAAATGAACCGACACCAGCGTCGATAGATTCTTGACCAAGAGTTGGGCCTACAACCGATTCTTGAACGATACGTGCTGGAGCAGGAAGTTTACCTGATTTAAGCACGTTAGCCAAGTCGTGAGCCTCTGAGATAGTGAAGTTACCAGTGATTTGCGAGCGACCGCCAGTGATTTCGCCATTTACTCTAGGGCAGCTATATACATAGTCATCTAGAACGATAGCGATAAAGCCACCTGTATTGTCAGCTGTCAAGCGTGCCCAAGTCTTAGCACCAGCAGAGTTCATAACCATTGAAACCTCAGCACTTGCGCTTTGTTGACCATACTGACCAATAGCGTCTACAACTGCGCCACCATCAAGAGGTGCTTTGCCATTTGCACCGCCCTTAATAGCGTAAAGTTCAAAGATATTGTTTTGACCTTCAGCAGCCTTGATGCTCCACATAAACTTAGCGTCACGTGGGAATAGGGCTTTAACTTGTGGAAGATCAAGGTATTTGTTGACCTTCATTGTATCGAATGAACGAGCCATACCGATAACTGGTGAGTCATATTCGAATGGTTGGAATACTGAGAATAGGCCTGTAGGAGCTGCCGCTGCTGGGTCAATAGTTTCAGTAGTTGCGCTCTCTAGTTGGTTTACAATGTCTTGTTCACCCTCTACGGCAACTTGCTCTGTTTCAACGATTTCAACTGTATCTGCTTGGGCTGCTGGTTGAGCCTTAGCCTCTAGCTCAGCAATAATGCCTGCTGCTTGCATAAATTTAGGAGCAAACTCCTGAGCTTTATAAGTCGACCAGAACTCTAGGTTTGCAGTACCTTGAAGCAGTTTACGAACACGTTCAGGGTCTTTCACGCCTGGAAGCTCTACCAAGATACGACCCGAAGTACCGAGTTGTTGGATATTTGGTTGAGTTACACCAAAGCGATCGATACGATTGCTAAGTACATTGAATGAGTTGTCGATAGCACTTTGGCTCTCTTGGCGAAGCACCTTAATCACATCTTCGTTAGTAGATTGAGGGTTGATTTGCTCACGTAGCTCATAAGTACCAAAGATTGAACTTAGGCGACCTGTTGGGTTTGCCTTAGTGTAAGCCTCGCTAAAGAGTGTGATAAAATCGCTAGTAGAGTTAGCTTGAGCAGTTTTAGCTTCAGTCATTGCTGCTACAAATGCTGGTTGGCTAGCGTTGTCACCTGCAAGAGCCGATAGAATATCTTCCACTGCAATTTGCAAAGTAACGTTCATACCACCACGAAGGTCAAGTCCTAGGTTAATTTCTTTTTCAAGACATTCCCCATAGGTATACTCAACGAAACCGAGGTTATAGACTACTTCATTGCGCATAGAATCAAGATAAGTGGCACGTTCTTCTGCTGGAAGTGTTTCGGCTTTGTCGGTGATTCTACCTGCCATAAATGTAAATGATAGCTGGAATGCGCACGCTATGGCGAGCATTACGGCTAGAAATTTGATAGCACCTTTATTCTGCATATTTTCAAATTTATTTTAGGTTTATATATAAAAAATTATTTTCTTACGTTTTATGATTGCTACATCTCTTTTGGTTGTCTACTTTCAGCTATAAGCCACTTTAATGCAGACATACGAAAGCGCAAAGATAAAAAAAATACCGATAAAAAAAAAGGAATATGTTTTTTTTATTAAAATAAGTCAAAATTCTTCTATTTTTGGGAGGAAGTTCCCCTAAAATATACTTCTCAACAAGCTTACAGGATTACTGCCATATCTTAAAGACTGCTCCGCTTGCCTTGAAACCGAGCAGTGCCCTTTTTATCTTAGACTTAGTGCGCATACCGCCAAGCTTCTTATGATTTGGCAAAGCATTATACTCCCCAACTATAGGCTCTCCTCTCTTTAAAATGCAATCCACAAAGGTGCGTGAGGTAATGCCCCACTTCATCAAAAACTGACGACTACCCTTATTCTTCTTTACACGCCCCGTTGACACCGCCTCAAAATGATAAACCCTACTCTTGTCTAACCCCTTGAAGTAACGCACACCTGCCAAATAAAGCTTTGCCGAGAAGTCGGGATCAGAGTACATCCCTGGACTATACTCTATACTATACCCACCAACCTCGTCCCACATATCACGGTGCACCACATTAACTGGCCACGTCGCCCCATACCAATCACTATGTTTATAACTACTATACTCCTTGAGTAATGCCTCCTCTTTAAAACTCTCCACCGTACGACCATAGTTGGCAGGTGAAATAACGCTTTTGCAGTAGAACTTGCGTGGTTGCAGCAGCGTGCTAGAGAGGAAGAACTTGTTGTCAGGCAGGCTCTCAATTTCTTCGCAGAGGTAGTAGTCCCAATCAGGCAGCAGGTACATATCGTCATTTGCAAAACAAATATACTGAGTTCTGACCAGCGAGCGCAGCGAGTTTAGCGCATAGCACACGCCACGGTTCTCTACAGCGTGGATATACTCATATCCACTCTTTTTGACCCACTCCAGAGTGCCATCCTTACCATCATTTATATAGAGTAGTATTTGGTGTTTGTAGCGTGAGTTCTTTTCGATGCTCTCTATGCAAAGTTTCAGCATCGGCAGGTTATTCCACGTAGGGATAAGTATTGAGAATTTCATTATAGGGGACTTCTAAAAAATGATTTGGTGGATTTGGGATGAGATTCGAAGGTGAGTTTTTGCCGCATTTTCTCTCTAATAGCCCCGCTATTCGAGAGAAAAGGTGAAAAATCAACAAAAATAAAAGCCCAAATGCATCAAAACCAATTTCTTTACAGCCATTTTTTATTTGTTAAATTTTTGTGGGGTCATTTTTTAGAAGTCCCCTGTATTAGTGATTTATATAGTCCACTTAGTCCAGAGGTGAGAGCCTCGGGGCTAAATTTTTGTAATGCCTCTTCACGTCCACTCTTCGAAAGAGCGGCTCTTTGGAGTGGATTCATATCTAGTATTTTTATCATTGCGCTGGCAATTTGCTCAACGCTAGAGGGTTCTACATAGAGTGCAGCACTGCCACCAGCCTCTGGCAGCGAACTTACATTAGAGGTGATAACGGGGCAACCACTGAGTATTGCCTCGGTCACTGGAAGCCCAAAACCCTCGTAAAATGACGGGTAGACCATTAGCTGAGCCTGCGAATAAAAGGCCTGTAGGGTTTCCATAGAGTGCACATTCTCGATTATCTTTATCTCGCTTTGCACCTTTAGGCGTACTGCCTCACGCATACATTTCTCCTTGTACTCTCTGCCTCGACCAATCACCACTAGTGGTACTCTATGCCCCCTATCTAGGCTAGCAAAGGCTCTAATAATACCTAGCAAATTCTTACGGCTATTAATCGAACCAACATAGAGCATAAAGTCGTCCATTATGCCATACTGCTGAATAATCTTTTGTGCACGGTGGGGTTTTATAGAGCCATAGAACTGAGGGTTGATGGACTGGTAGAGCACCTCCACCTTCTCGGGTTCTACATCAAAGTAGTTTAGTACATCATCTTTGGTGCTCTGTGATATTGCAATTATCTTATCACTATATTTGCAGGCATTGCGGTACTTCACCCCATAGATGGCACGCTCTGTCGCCGAAAACATCCTTGGGAAAGTCCTGTAACAGACATCGTGCATAGTCACAACACTTGGCACACCACACTTTTGGATGCCAATGGGTAGTTCGTGCGAGAGTCCGTGATAGAGTTCCACCCCACTTGCCTTAATATCTTTGCACACTCCCCTTTGACGCCAAAGTGGCGAAAAACCACTAGGCTGCATAATTTTATAGCGATCTGTGAGAAATTCCTGAAGCTCAGGCTGAGAACCTGCCCCTCTTTTAGTAAAGAGTGAGATCTCAGCATTTGTTTCATACTGAGCAAAATTCTTAACCAGCGTACGAGAGTAATTGCCTAACCCAGTAAAGTTAGCAAAGAGCCGCTTGGCATCATATCCTATTTTCATAACTTTTTCTTAAAAGCCCCCCCCACGTTAATCATTATCTTCGAGAGCACGACGTACCTCGGCAGCCAGCTCATCTAATTCCTTCTCTTTTTCCGAGTATTTAAATTGCATCTTAGCCTCTTCCGCCTCAATGGCAACCATCAGTGAAGCCATAGCGAGATGGTCGAAGGCAGTGCAATCGTACTTTGCCGTAAGCTCTGCCACAAAATGATTGAGTCGCTTTGCCGCACGACGCATCACCTCCTCATCACTTTCGTCAATTTCGAGGTAATACTTGCGTTCGGCAAGCTGCACACTAAAAGTTCTGATAGCCATATCTACTTACTACTCATTGCTATACACTTATCAACTTCCTTGATAAGTTTGGTTATCCTCATTTTGGCAGCACGACTCCCCCCAGCCACTTGTGTCAGAGTAGTGCCCAAAAGCAATGCTCCGAGCTGTTCATTAAGCTCAGCATTTTTTTCTTCGGCTCTCTTTGCTCGTGCTTCGGCAGCACTAACGTGAGCATTGAGCTGGCTATTTTGCTTCTTTAGTCGCTCTATTTGCTCCAGTAGCTTTGTGACGCTCTGTTTTAGGGTTGTTATACTATCCATAATTACGACAAAGTTACATTATTTTTATATTAAATGCAATAGCCTGCATCATTTCTGCACAAGGTTTTAGTGCATTTGGGTCTACTCTAAAGCTTGAGGTGTGAGCCTTGGTAGCCTCCGCACCACCCTCGGTAACCCCTACACGTAAAAATAGGGAAGGGTAGAGCTGCGAAAATCTCGAAAAATCCTCGCTCGTGAGTCTTGGGGGTATGGTTTTAATTGTTAGTGGGGTCATTGAGGTTATAATTTCGATAGCCTTGTCGCATAGCTCCTCGTTATTATAGAGCACATCGTAACCCTCGACCATTCTATTCTCTACGCCATATTGTTCTACAAGCCTAGAGATTTGAGCTTTACAGTAGTGGCGGTGCTCCTCGCTAAAGGTGCGTAGAGTCCCCTGAATCTCGACACTCGCTGGAATTACATTAGTAGCCCCAAGTGCCTCGACCCTACCAATGCTAAGGATATGGGCAGTATCTTTGGGTACTTCGATATTGTGTAAAGCCGAGAGGAACTCTGCACTTCGCCACACTGGGTTTTCACTCTGAGGCACTATGGCAGCGTGTCCAGCAGTGCCCTTGACGCTAAAGTGCAGCTCGTCGCTAGATGCCATAAATGCGCCTTTGCAAATCCCCACTGTGCCAGTTGTCAGCTCTGTGGAGGTATGTAGCCCCAAGGCATATTTTATATTATAGTTTGATAGCACACCACTCTCTAGCACTAGTTTAGCCCCACCTGGTGCAACTTCCTCGCCTGGTTGGAATAGCCCTAAGATAGTGCGATCTTTGGGTGGATTTTTCTGAATAGCAATCAAAACATTGAGCAAGACTGCGCTGTGAAAGTCGTGCCCACAAGCGTGCATCACATTTGGGGTGGTGGATGCATATTTAAGATTGGTTGCCTCTTGAATTGGCAGAGCATCCATATCGGCACGCAACAAAATGGCATTCTGTGAGTTGCTGCCAATAGTTGCAAGGATTCCTGTTCCAGCGATTGTTTGATAACTTATGCCTGCTTGGGTCAATCTATCAGCGATATACTGTGAGGTTTTAAGTTCTTGAAAGGAGAGTTCGGCACGTTTATGCAGTTCTTCAAAGTCGTTGGTTATATCATTGTGGTTTATTTTCATAGTTACAAAGGTAGTGATTTTTTTGGATAGCTTGTAGTATTACAGACTTTAGTAAAGAAAGTTTTTTGGTGCCGTTGGGGGGGTCATAGACTTTTTTTATAATGAAAGCTTGTATTATAACAAGCTTTCAGACTAAATGAACCTCTGACACCACAACACACACACAAAACAAGGTTCGCAACGTATATGCTGCAAACCCTGTCCCTAAAAATATACTTGTCCTAAAAACAAGCGCTCCGTAATCTTAACAAAAATTACTTCGCCAAATGCTTTCTGTATCGGCTATTGAACTTATCCACACGACCTGCGGTATCCACGAGCTTCTGCTTACCTGTATAAAACGGGTGAGAAGTGTTCGAGATTTCCATTTTGTAGAGTGGGTAGGTTACGCCATCCACTTCGATAGTTTCCTTCGACTGTATAGCGGACCGACACAAAAACATAGTATCGTTGGACATATCCTTGAATGCCACAACTCTATAACCTTCTGGGTGTATTCCCTCTTTCATAGTGATTTAATGTTTTATGTGTTAATAATTTCCCTGAATTAGGGCACAAATATAGTTACAATATTTCAATCTACCAAATTTTTATGCTAACTTTTCTAAAGCATTGTCAATACGTAGCAAAGTTTCCTCCTTGCCAAGCACCTCGGTGATAGCAAATATCGAAGCCCCACCACTTCCGCCAACCATCGAAAGCCTAAGAGTATTCATCACCTGACCCATCGGCAGTGAATTGTCAGTGATATAGCTCTTGACTAGTGGTTCAGTCACACTTTCCGAGAAATCATCCACCCCAGAGAGTATCTCACGAACCTTTGCAAGGTGCATTGGATTATCACCTTTGTAAAATTTATTTACTACCTTCTGGTCATACTCCACTGGTGTGACGAAGTAGAAGCTAGCAAGCCCCCACATATCCCCAAGCAGCGTACAACGCTCCTTAATCAGCCCACAAACCTTTTCAATTTTCTCGTCAGCAGCCTCGATACAATGTTTCGCTAACTCAGGCTTCAGGTACTCAGCAAGCTCACTATTCTCCATCTTATGGATATAAGCGGAGTTAAACCAGCGTGCTTTATCGGGGTCGAAGCGTGCACCACTCTTACCAATTTTATCAATCGAAAAGTCCTCGATCATCTCTTGCATAGTCATAATCTCCTTATCGCCACCTGGGCTCCAACCCAGCAGTGCCAGCATATTAATAAAGGCATCTGGCAGGTAGCCATCCTCTCTGAACCCACGTGCAGTGTCGCCCCCTTCTGGAGTCCACTCTAGTGGAAAGACTGCAAAACCGAGTCTATCACCATCACGTTTACTTAGCTTACCCTTGCCGTCAGGCTTAAGGATTAGTGGTAGGTGGGCAAACTCAGGGCGTTCCCACTCGAATGCTTTGTAGAGCATATAGTGCAGCGGCAGTGATGGCAGCCACTCCTCGCCACGAATAACGTGAGTAATCTCCATAAGGTGGTCATCCACGATATTTGCAAGGTGGTAGGTAGGCAGCTTATCGGCCGATTTATAGAGCACCTTATCGTCTAGCGTAGAGCTATCGACGTGCACTCTGCCACGCACCATATCCTGCATAACAATATCTTGAGCCACAGGCATTTTAAAGCGCACTACATATTGTTCACCATTATCGAGCCTTTGTTGAAGCTCTTCGGCGGTCATATTAAGTGATGTCTTTAGTTCTTCTCTGACGGTATAGTTATAGGCAAATGCACCACCTTGAGCTTCTTTTTCGGCTCTAATTTTAGAAAGCTCCTCAGCCGAGTCAAAGGCATAGTAAGCCCAGCCTTTTTCGAGCAATTCGAGTGTGTATTTCTTATATATTTCACGTCGTTCGCTTTGGCGATAAGGGGCGTGAGAGCCACCTGCACCAACACCTTCGTCAATTTCGATACCGCACCATTTAAGTGCCTCAACGATATATTCTTCAGCACCAGGCACGAATCTCGCCGAGTCTGTATCTTCGATACGTAGCAACATTTTGCCACCAGTTTTGCGTGCAAAGAGGTAGTTATATAGGGCAGTTCTAACGCCGCCGATGTGTAGTGCTCCTGTTGGAGATGGAGCGAATCTTACTCTAGTCATATTATTTTTTAATTAAATCACGAATGATATTAGGAATATCGGTATTGTCGAGTGTACCTTGGAACTTTTCTGCACCAACGCCAATAGCATAGACAGGTACGTTAACGCCTGTATGGTAATCCGTAGTCCAGCTCACAGAGCCATCTGCGTTAACGGTTAGTCCGCCAGTTTCGTGGTCAGCAGTCACGACAATAAGTGTTTCATTGCGGTGGTCTTCGTAGAAGTCTAGAGCCTCTTGGATAGCTTCGTCAAAATCCTCAACCTCGCCACGTGCCAAGTACGCATCGTTGCTGTGACACGCCCAGTCAATCATACCACCTTCTGCCATAATGAAGAATTTTTTATGACTCTTTTCGAGCGCATCAATAACTTCTTCCAACATATCTGGCAGTTCCATATCATTTTCGCCACGGTTATACTTGTATGGCAGTTGTGATTGGTCGGCAGTTTCGTCTTGAATCCATATTACTTTGTTACCATTAATCTTAGCATCTTCGCCACGTACTATTTTGTACCCAGCTTTTTTCATTGCCTTTAGGTTCTCACGAGGATCTTTAAAACCTGCGCCAGCAAAGATATTCACACCCGATTCTGCCACAAAGCCCGAAATTTCGTAGTAATCATTGCGACTTGGCCTATGTGCGTAGAATGAAGCTGGGGTAGCGTGATCAAGGCTCACCGATGTCATAATCGCCGTACCGTAGCCAGCAGCCATAGCATCTGTGACTATCGAGTAATAGTTTTCAGAGTGCTCAGGATTCATACCGATAGTACCATTCGATGTCTTTTTGCCAGTTGAGAGAGCTGTACCTGCGGCAGCGGAGTCAGTAATATCAGCATCAGCGGAATAAGTAGTAATCTCACCCGTGACTGGAAAGTTCAAAAAACAGGGTCTTTCGTTAGTGAGTTTGACTTGTTCTGCGCCCATACCGTCACCAATCATAAAGAAGATGTAGCGAGGCGACTGCGCACTAGCGAGTGTAAATGCACAAAACAGTGCAATGATTAAAAAAAAGCGTTTCATTTTTTTAGTATAAGAAATTATTAAATGGATAGCGACCGCAGTGTAGCTCACGAACCATCTTATAGATGTCGCCACGTAGCTTTTCGATATTGATACGCTTAACCGCCGAAATAAAGATTGCAGCCTCCGCCTTTGCCATCCACGAGTTTTGTAGTTCCTCTAACGTAAAGTTCTCTGCACTCTTTTCACTTAGGTCATCCTCCTCTTTTTGTACAAAGGTATAGGCATCAATCTTATTGAAAATAAGGTATGTAGGTTTATCTTCGACACCAATCTCCTTAAGGGTTTGGCTCACCACCTCAACTTGTTGTTCAAACTGGGGGTGCGATACATCCACCACGTGGAGCAGCACATCCGCCTCTCTTACCTCGTCAAGCGTTGATTTAAAACTCTCGACTAGTTGGTGAGGTAGCTTTCTGATAAACCCAACAGTATCGCTCAATAGAAATGGTAGGTTTTCAAAGACCACCTTACGCACCGTTGTATCGAGCGTTGCAAAGAGTTTATTTTCAGCCATTACATCGCTCTTGGCAAGCATATTAAGAATCGTAGACTTCCCAACATTGGTATATCCCACCAGCGCAACTCTTACGATATTGCCCCGTGAGGAGCGTTGAGTCATCATCTGCCTATCAATCTTTTTGAGCTGCTCTTTGAGTCTAGAGATTTTATCACGAATGATACGTCTATCGGTTTCGATTTCCGTTTCCCCAGGCCCACGCATACCGATACCCCCACGCTGACGTTCAAGGTGAGTCCACATACCCGTTAGTCGTGGCAGTAGGTACTGCATCTGCGCCAATTCTACCTGAGTCTTGGCATAGGCAGTGGTGGCACGCTGAGCGAAAATATCGAGAATAAGATTAGTACGGTCAAGTATCTTTAGCTCCAGCGCACGTTCAATATTACGAAGTTGAGAAGGTGATAGCTCATCGTCAAAGATAACTGTATCAACCTCGTTTTCTTGGCAATACTCCTTGATTTCCTGTAGTTTACCCTCACCCACAAATGTACGACGATGGGGCGTGGTCATCTTTTGAGTAAAGTGACGCACAGTTTCAGCACCAGCCGTAAGAGCCAAAAACTCCAACTCATCTAGGTACTCTTTGGCGGTGAGTTCGCTAACTCCCTGCGAGATTACTGCTACCAGCACACATCTCTCCGCCTTTTGTTCAATGTAATTTCCTTTTTCCAATATTTGTATTATTTTTTTGCAAAGATAATCATTAATTATTGTAGTCCAATAGAGCTTTATCAGAATAAGCTTTTTTTTGATGAAATCTTTCGAGTAATACAAATTACGTGCACAAGAGAGTGCACGCTTTTAGTGGGTCAGCTTTAGAAGTTTTCTAAAGCTACTTGGCAGACTCAAGATGCTTAAATGCCTCACGGGAAGCACTCTGTTCAGCATTCTTCTTTGAACGTGACGATCCATAACCAATTTTCTGATCATCAATCATAATAACACACTCAAATAATGGATTATGAGGGCTGTATCCAGCAGCTCGCTCACACCAAAACTCAATCTTTTTATGCCTCTGCTGTGACCACTCTATGATGCGACTCTTATAATCATTCTCACGCTCCAACACCTCCTCAATATTCATATACTCAGCAAAAAGCTTTAAAATAGCACCACTAGCCTTATCAAAACCCTTGTCGAGATAGAGTGCCCCACACAGCGCCTCGAAAGTGTCACCATAAATATCAGCCTTTGTAGTGACCTTTCCACCATTATTATGAGTCACGACTTCTTTGCTCAACCCCAACTTTCTGCCAAGCGAGTTTAGCGTTGCACGACAAACGATTTTACTTCTAAGCTTAGTAAGCTCCCCCTCGTGAATCTCAGGATACTCAATAAATAGCATTTCGGAAACTAGAAGCTCCAGAACAGCATCTCCCAGAAACTCCAATCTCTCGTTATTAATCGAACTGCCATCCTCTAGCTCAATAGAGGCAGAACGATGAACCAAAGCCAGCTTATAGAGTTCTATATTGCTGGCCCGAGTTCCAAAGATGCGCTTTACCAACCTGTAATAGTGGGCATCTGCGCCATATTTTCTACGAAATAGAAACACCCCTATTCTTCGTATTTCTTAAAGATAACACTAGAGTTGTGTCCACCAAAACCAAAGGTGTTGCTTAGCGCATACTTAACCTCACGTTTTTGAGGTTTGTTTAGTGTAAGGTTAAGCTTATGGTCAATAGATTTATCTAGTTCAAAGTTATTGATTGTTGGAGGGATAATTCCATCATTAAGCACCATAACAGTAGCAATCGCTTCAACAGCTGCCGCAGCACCAAGAAGGTGACCTGTCATAGACTTAGTCGAAGAGATGTTGAGCTTGTAGGCGTGTTTACCAAAGCAGGTCATAATACCAGTAATTTCAGGAACGTCGCCAGCAGGGGTTGAAGTACCGTGAGTGTTAACGTACTCAATATCAGAAGGGTTAAGCCTAGCATCTGTGATAGCATTTTGCATAGACTTACAAGCACCCATTCCATTTGGATGAGGGCTAGTAAGGTGATAAGCGTCGGCACTCATACCGCCACCAACAACCTCAGCATAGATTTTTGCACCACGAGCCTTAGCGTGTTCAAATTCTTCGAGAACAAGCGCACCTGCACCTTCACCCATTACAAAACCATCACGACCACTATCAAATGGACGAGAAGCAGTTTTAGGGTCATCGTTGCGAGTCGAGAGAGCTTGCATAGCGTTGAATCCACCCACACCAGCAGCAGAGATTGCAGCCTCCGAACCACCAGTGATAATAATATCAGCCTTGCCCCAACGAATCAGGTTCAATGAGTCAACAATAGCGTGGTTAGCACTAGCGCAAGCCGAAACAGTACCGTAGTTAGGCCCACGGAAACCATATTTAATAGAGATATGACCAGCGGCAATGTCGATAATCATTTTAGGGATAAAGAATGGATTGAATCTTGGAGTACCATCACCCTTAACGAAGTCAGTGATTGCTTCCGAGATTGCATCAAGTCCACCGATACCCGAAGCCCAGATTACACCAGCCTTATCGAGGTCAATTTTTTCGAGGTCGAGTCCAGAGTTTTGGATAGCTTGTTCGGCACTAACCAGTGCGAATTGCGCAAAGCGGTCGAGTTTGCGAGCTTCTTTGCGGTCGAAGTGGTCAGTTGGGTTAAAGTCTTTAACCTCACAAGCAAATTGTGTCTTGAACTTAGAGGCGTCAAATCTAGTGATAGGAGCTGCGCCATTTTTGCCTTCTTTGAGAGCTGCGAAATACTCCTCCACATTATTACCTAGTGGGTTAATTGTACCCATACCAGTTATTACTACTCTTCTCATTACTTTATAGTGTGTATATTGTTTAAGGGGACTTCTAGAAACTGATTTGTATGATTTTGGGATGAGATTTTGAGTTAATTTTTTGCAGCATTTATGGTCTAATAGCGGGCTATTTGACCATAAAAAGGTGAAAAAGTAACTAAAATATCGCCCAAAAGCATACAAAACTGAGTCTTAGTTGTCCATTATTTTTAATTAATTATTTATTAGGGGGGTCAGTTTTTAGATGTCCCCTTAATGAATAAAATAAGGGGGGAAAAGCCTTTGGTAAAAAGTGCTCTGCCCCCCTTTAATTTATCTTACACCCATTAGTTGTTTTTGTAACTAATTTTAGCAAGATGCTTTAGCATTACGCAAGTTTAGCTTCGATGTAAGTGATAGCATCGCCAACAGTACCGATTTTTTCAGCATCTTCGTCTGGGATAGTGATTTCGAATTCTTTTTCGAATTCCATAATAAGTTCAACTGTGTCGAGTGAATCTGCGCCTAGGTCAGCAGTAAAGCTTTTTTCTGGTGCTGCTTCAGAAGCGTCTACACCTAGTTTCTCAACGATAATTTCTACAACTTTTTTTGAAATGTCTGACATTGTATTATTTGTTTTTAGTTAAATGTGTTAATATCAATGGGTGCAAAATTAAGTATTTTTTTTTCAAAAAAAAAGTTTTTTGCTATTTTTTTTGTAATTTTGTGTTGATTTTTTTTATTAAACGATTAATTATGAACAATATAGCCATTTTCGCATCAGGCTCAGGCACTAATGCTCAGGCAATTATAGATTACTTTCAGGGTGAAAGCCGTGGTGCTCACGTGGAACTTGTACTTTCGAACAGAGCTGATGCATACGTGCTGCAACGTGCCGCAAATAGCAATATCAAAACTGTAACTTTTTCAACTAAAGAGCTAAAGGATAATCCTCTAGAGGTGCTATCAGTTCTGCAAAATCACGCCATTGACTTTATTGTCCTAGCTGGATTTATGGTTTTGATGCCGAGCGAGATTGTGGCAGCCTACCCAAATAAGATTGTCAATATTCACCCTGCACTGCTTCCAAAGTATGGCGGAAAGGGGATGTATGGCGACAATGTGCACAGGGCTGTGGTAGAGGCTAAGGAGTCTTTCTCTGGTATTACGATTCACTATGTCAATGAAAAGTATGACGATGGGGCGATTGTTTTTCAGGCTCAAACAGAGCTTTCCAAGGGTGAAACGCCAGAGTCACTGGCTCAAAAAATTCATACCCTAGAACACAAATACTATCCACAAACTATTGAAAATATACTACTATGCAAGAAATAACTGACAAGACCATTGAAGTGCTACGTGCAGGCGGTGTTATACTCTATCCTACTGATACTGTGTGGGGATTGGGCTGCGATGCCACCAACGCAAAGGCTGTGGAGCGCATCTACGAAATTAAGCGTAGGGCTGACTCCAAGGCTATGATTATGTTGGTGGACTCGATTGATTCACTGCTGCGCCATACCAGTGCAGTGCCGCCTATTTTGGTCGAAATTCTGGAAGCTAATAGCGGCTCATCAAAACCCCTTACTGTTATTATACCAAAGGGCTGTGGGGTTGCGGCTAATGCTCTGCCAGAGGAAAAAACCATTGCAATGCGTATCCCTGAGCACGATTTTTGTCAAAAACTTTGTAGAAAACTCAGACGTGCGCTTATCTCCACTTCGGCTAATGTGAGTGGTGAGGCTGCGCCGAGTCGCTTTGCTGAGATTTCCAAGGAGATTAGGGATGCAGTGGATTATATAGTCCCTGAACATCTCGAAAAGGGGGCAACGGGCAAACCTTCCTCTATCATTTCGATTGGTGAGGATTGCGAGGTTAAAATTATACGATAATGGATACACTATATATAAATAAAGAGAAGTGTACGGAGTGTGGCAAGTGCCAGAGGGTCTGCCCAGCAGGAGTCTTCGAAAGGGTCGATAAGAGGGTAAGTGTTGTAAATGCCAACTTCTGCATCGAGTGTTCGCAGTGCGTGGCGGTATGTGGCGATGGTGCGGTAGAGCACCCAACATTCACTGCCGATAGGGTGCATAGAGTTGATTACTCACTGTGCCCATCGCCCGAAAGCCTAATGGAACTGTTGTGTGCTAGACGCTCTAGGCGTACCTTTAAGAGTGAGCCAGTGCCCGAAGAGTTGCTACTGAAGATTGCTGAGGCTGCACACCTCGCTCCTACTGCTCAGAACCTACAGAGAGTAAGCTATACTATTATTACTAATAAGGATATGCTACGCAAGGTGACCGATACCACTATGGGACACTTTATTAAATTGTACAATATACTAACATTTAAACCCTTGCAGTTTATCTTAAAACCCTTTATTGGGGGACTGTATGCTAAGTATGTACCATCGTTTAAAAAGATGATTGCAAAGTATGAGTCGGGGGCAGACCCTATCTTGAAGGGTGCGACGGCACTTATATTGATTCATACGCCACGAGGCGAACGCTTTGCCATTGAGGATAGTAACCTAGCCTACCAGAATGGTTCGCTTATGGCAGAGAGCCTTGATGTGGCACATTTCTATACGGGTTTTGTACTGAATGTTGCCAAAGCCAAAAAAGGAAAGTTCGAGAAGCTACTGGGCATTGATGGGGTTATAACTGCTGGTATGGCACTTGGTCTGCCACAAATTAAATATGCTGCATATTGCGACAAAAAACCTATAAAAGTAGAGGTGAAACGATGAGAAAAGGGCTGGTTTTGGTGCTATTCGTAGTGCTTTATGGGGTGGGGTTTGCCCAAGAAGTAAGCCTCGAAGAGAAGGTTGGGCAGCTTCTAGTTGTGGGTTTTAAGGGCTATGAACCCTCCGCTCAGGTTATCGAAGCTATTGAGGAGTATAATGTTGGTGGGGTGATATTTTTTGATCTATCGCTCAGCGATAAATCCCCAAGTGGTGGCTACGGCTCACGCAATATCGAAAGCCCCGCTCAGCTGAAAAGACTCGTGGACTCGTTGCAAAGTATTGCTCAGAGAGCGGGGCTGCCCGAACTCTTTATCGCTATTGACCAAGAGGGTGGCAAAGTAAATCGCCTTAAGGCAAAGTACGGTTTCCCAGAGTCAGTGAGTGCAGAGTATCTGGGGCAATTTTCGCTAGATAGCACTATTAAATATAGTATAGAGTGCGCTCAGACCCTCTCTAGTGTTGGTGTCAATATTAACTTTGCACCCTGTGTAGACCTTGCGGTAAACCCCGAAAACCCAATTATTGCAGGCAAAGAGAGAGCTTTTTCTGGCAGCTCAGACAAGGTTATTAGCTACTCTAGAGCTTGGATTAAGCAGCAAAATAGTGGAGGTATTATCACCTCACTAAAGCATTTTCCTGGGCACGGTAGTTCTCTGAGCGATAGCCATCACGGACTAACTGACATTACCTCGACGTGGAGCAGCACTGAGCTTAAACCCTATGAGGTGTTGATTGGTGAGGGGTATGATGATATAGTTATGATTGGTCACCTCTTTAATTCTAATTTTGACGAGGAGTATCCTGCGTCCCTTTCGAAAAAGACTATTGATATTTTGCGTAGTGAGTATCAGTACGATGGTGTGGTTGCCACCGATGATATGAATATGGGTGCAATCGTGGAGCATTATTCGTTGTCTGAGGCATTGTTGTTGGCACTTAATGCAGGTGTGGATATGGTAGTGATGGGTAATAATGCTAAGGTATTTGAGGCGGATTTGGTTAGCAGGACTCACGCTATTATTATGGAGTTGGTGAGGAGTGGCAGGCTCAGCGAGGGGCGTATAGATGAGGCTTATCGTAGGGTTATGAGATTAAAGGAGCGGTTTTAGTTCTTTGGGGTTGGTCACAGACTTTTTTTTATGACTAAAGTTTGTTATAGCTTGTATTGTTACAGACTAAAATAATGAAAGTTTTTTGGTTCTTTTGTTCACAAAAGAACGATGGAATCAGTCCGCTAGAGCAAACTCCAATAAAAAGTCTTTGGGGGTTTGGGCGAAGACCAAACTGGAAAATCGAAG
>JAWXTM010000014.1:0-39442 GCA_044433505.1 Rikenellaceae bacterium | reverse complement strand
TGCGTTAGAATATCCTCCTATAATATACAGTAATCCATCCGCTGTTGAGTACAGCCCCCCAACGGCATAGTCCATACACACGTCACTAGGGATAGTGATAGTATTGTCTACAAGCTCTATTGGTGATGTCCAGCCGTCAAATGTCATTGCAGGGTGGCTCTTGGCGTGATAAATCTCATCACTCCATCCAGTGCTCTCTGCCACATCCTCACCCTCGCCAAGGTCAACGACCTGCCCACCAACAACTGGTATCTTAATCACTTGGTACCCATTATCCTTAGTCAGGATAATCTTGCGCAGATAGTACCGTGACTCCACAAACTCACTGCCACTACCAACCTCGATAGAGTCGATTAGCGTGGGTACTCCATCAAGCACAGTGTCATCTGGCACGGCAACGCCCTTGCCCTCTAGTGTTGCAAGGATGCCACTCTTGGCACCCTCAAGCCTCGTTAACTCTGTTGATATACTCATAATACTAAATAGCTGCTAGGCGTGTCTCTATATCATCTGTTAGGCTAATAGTGCCACCACTGGTATATCCTGCCCCATAGGTCACTGACGTAGCCGAGAGTCCATCAATAGTAGTAGTAACACTACCGAGGTTAGTCATAGTACCCTCTACCTCGTTGCCCTCTGCATCAACTATGGTCTTGCCTACTAGCACATCACCTGCCGTAGCATCAACACTACTCACATCCTGATAAGCACTAGGGATAGCCGCCACAGATACGCTACTGAGCACCTTGCCAGTTGTAGGGGTGATGGTCTGCGCTGAAGTAGTCGGGGTAGTACTCTTAGTCTCCACGGAGATTGATACACCCCCAGCACCACTGTGCTTACCTGCACTAATAGTCATTGAGGTAGTGGTAGTGTCGAGTACTACTGTCTGCTCGCCTATATTAGGCATCGAGCCAGTCTTAACCTCGCCATCCGCTGCCGTAAAGACCTTAGTTACTAGCACATCCGCTGAGGTTGCAGTAGTGCCACTCACGTCTTGGTATGCATCTGGGATAGGGTTAACGGTGACTGCATCAAGACCATAATATCCACTATCAGATGTTATCGCCTGTGTGCTCTTAGTTGGTGTTACGGTTTTAGATTGTAGGGTATAGCTCCCCCCTCCTGCTACCCCTGCAACTGTGCCTGAGCCATTGTGGTAGCCAGCAGGGATAGTATAACTCTCGCCCTCCTGCACTGAGGCTGTGACACTACCTTGGTCTACCAAAGACGTGTTAAATTTTGTTGCGATAGCATCAATTTTGTCGGTCGATAGAGAGATGCCAAGCTCTACACCTTTGTTTTTTAATGTTGTTTTTGCGCTCTCGATACGAGCGATTTCTGTTGCAATTACTGTGTCTGCCATTGTTTTTTAATGTTGTTTAATTGATTATTATATTGTTGATAAATATGCGCCTATATTGCCTACGCTCTGGTCGATTGCATCGTACACCCCCCCAGAGCTTACAGCGTTAGTGGAGTTTTGAGTCGGGACTGGGTCGATAACTATTGACCCAGAGCCACTAACCACCCCTCCCACGCTCACAGTTGCCTCTATCTCGCCAGTAGGCAGAGTATTGTCGCTTACTGGCGAGAGTATAATATCGAGATAACCAACGCTTACCACATCCTCGTAGCCATCGCTAAACTCAGCATTAGCGTATCTCTCAACTTGTCTGTAATACAGTCGCCCACGCTTAACGCTATTGCTCTCTAGCCTTATGCGCAGCACCCCATCAACGACACTATTGTTGACACGTGTAGTGCCATCATAAGAGGCAGTGTACTTGCGCTCATCACTAATAGCCTTGCCGTTTGCCAGATCGCCATAAACATCATAGCCAAAAAACTCTAGCCTAAAATCAGCCTCGCTCAAGTCTAGCTCAGTCCCCTCTCTATCTGTCATCTTGGTGACGTTGATGTAATAGTCTGAGGCACTATTAATCTTGTAAGATTTATCAATTACTATAGCCATAGGCTTGTTATTTTTTTAAAATCATATTGCGATTGCCCTCTGCTCGATACGACACGTGCACCAGAGTATAACCCTTTGAGGGGTACTCTATAAGTTGGTCAACTACTATCTCTCCCTCTAGCATCATCTCTCTTATTAGCTTATAGAGTGCCTTGTTGCCATCTACACTGCCAACTGAGAGGTCTGCCGCTCTGCCCTGCATATGGTCGCTAGTGGCTGACCCTCCCACAGCACGATTTAGGTCGGGGCACCTGTACCCACTATTAACACATATCGCACTGCCATACTTAGCCCTCACTGGATTGAGCACCTTACTGCGCAATAGCTTAAGGTTGTCGAGGTGATAAGCCTCGGGCGTATTGTCTATGCCTCTCGCTGAGGCGGTTTTTGAGGCGGTCAGTTCCGCCAGCGTAAAATAGTCCATATCTTATTAGTTTTATTGATTATTACCTACTAGCATTATATTATAGTTTACCTCTGCATAGACTACTACGGTAGTCTCAGTCTGATAGGATACGTAGAGAGTCCCGCTCCCTCCTACTGGAGTGAGTACCGTTGAGTAGTTATTGTGTCCGATATAATGCGTTACCCCAAGCAAGTTGGAGTCATCCCCTCCAGACCCCATAGCTTGTGAGCTAATTGAGGTACTGCCATCCCAGATATTTGTCACAGTGTTATCTGATATATTTACAAATGCACTCCCTAAGATGCCAGGGGTATTATACCCCCCAGTAGCCTTAATGGTTACATCCATCTCGCCATTGGAGTTTGGCGAAAACTTAACAAAGTTTTTGACGTTAAAAATACTCGCCAACCCTGCACGCCCGAGTTGAGTGAGGTTAAGGTTGCTTACCCAAGACGCTTTAACCCCCGACACACTCACGCTTGAGGCTGCACCATAAGAGGTAGCACTATCACTCTCATTAATCTTAACATCTAAAGCTATCCGATACTGTCCTGCGGCTAGATATATTTGATTATCTAGCGTGTAGGTATTGGTAACGGCACTATCAGAGGATGTAGCAGAGTACTCAGCCACTGTTGCCACTGTCTCGTAATAACTAGTCACCCCCTCTTGCCCTACTTTTTTTTGCACCAGCACGCTAACCTCCGCCTTACCCAAAGTTGTTTGCCAAATCCCATTGGGAAAAGTCCCGACATACCCATAACTATATCCTGCATTAAGAGTAATACTAGTTGCTGTCAATGTGACATATCCAGTTTTGGCGAGCGAAAATACCGAATTAGTCACCACAACCTCCTCCGTGCTACTATAAGTGCCGCTAAATGTAGGTGACATAGTCCCTGAGCCACTATTTGTATCGGCTGTGATCTCAGCGTTGCTTATCTGCACCGCCACATCGCCAGTCTCCTCATCGTACATCTTTAGCCAGCCAGCCTCGTTAATCTCTATCTCGGATATACCATTATCGTTGGCAAGGGTCTTTAGCTTACGCACTACAAGTGCCTCAATAAAAGCATTAATAGTGGCGAGATTTTGCGCCACTAACTGAGAGATAAACGCCATCCCAGTCTCGGTATCAAATACAAACGGCATCTTATCGGCATCCTCCAACATCCCCTGCAACCCCTCCTCCGTGAGTCCATTAATCATACCCGACATCGCACTGAGTGTCACCTCATCAATAACCTCTTGTGTAATCTCAGCATCTGCTCCGTCTGCCCCGTCTGCCCCGTCTGCCCCGTCCGACAATACTGGCACTCGCTCTTTATCTAGCTGAGTGCCATCCGTGTCGTACAAAACAAAGTCAATCCACTCTGCATCCCACAATGCAATATTACCACTGTACTCCAGCTCCTCGCTACTAGTGCTGAGCAAAAATTTTAACGTTTTTGTTGATACTACGGGGGTCTCATTGCCTGTGACTGAGTACTGAGCGCAGGTGACATTTGCTGGCATCAAAGTACCCTGCGCTGTTTTTTTGACCACGTTGACACTTGGCTCAAGGTAGTAAATAGTTGGAGAGTCACCATCTGCACCGTCTTGACCATTAGTGCCATCCGCACCATCTGCGCCGTTAGTACCTGCCTTAACTCTCGTAATTGTAAATACCTTAGTAAGGGATATGCCGCCTTTAGCGGCAGTAATATTAACACTTGCGCTGTCCTGCGTTAGATTTCCGACCGAGAGGATTGACCCATTTAGAGTTGCTGTACAGTCAATCGCCACCTTGGTATAAGTCCATCCTGTATCTAGTGTTGCCCCATAATATACTGACATAGAGGTCTGCACGTATGTGCTAGTATTGCCATCCGCATCGGCTGGTATCGAGGCGTTATCATTGGTTAGCACTAGAGTATAAGTACTAGTACCAGTGGCACCAGTTGCACCAGTGGCACCTGTTGCACCTGCCGACACAACCTCTACCCAGTCGTCGCTATCCTTAGACGGTGCCTCAGTGGTACTGTCAGCTATACACTGCCACAGTGAGCCGTTATTACTCACCCTATCATACTGCACATACTCAGTATCTGGGTCATACACCCCCCTATCGTTAGGCTGCTGCACCAAAGAGCCGTCACTTGCTTGTATAATAAATTTCTGTGCTGTAATTTTAGATTCATCCCCGCCGATTTTAGTTAAATCCTTGCCGAGTAGGCTAAAGTTATTGATCCCCTCATAATAGACAACTGGATCAGGATATCCAAGTGATCCACTAGATAATATTGTCGCCCTCTGTCTATAACTATCATTGCCTTGGTGCCCTAACAACATAAGCTCATCACCAACTAGAGGGTAGTCGTCCCCCAAACCCGAATCGCTCAATATCTTAAACCAAAACTCCCCATCTTCATTTGCCGAATCTGAGACCTCCGAAATAATCCTCCAGAAATATCTTAGGGGAGTTTTACATATTGCTTGGTCTAATGCCTCCCACATCTGCGCTCCCGACTGAGGCTTGTAGTAGCAAATATACCCTCCCGTTACACTCTCTACCTTGGTAAGAGTTGCATCAGCAAGCGATAAAATCAAAACTCCCCCTACAGAGCGCAACTCTTGTACGGTTAATAAATCAAGTGTTAATTGATCTGCCTTGATGCCACTAATATACATTGTGGCTTTCCCCGTCGCTGAATCTGTCTCTATCTTATATCCAGTTGTTACGACCCCAGTACTAAAACTAGGAGAGTTAATATTGGCTGATTTTACGGAATTGAAAGCAACATCATCAGTCGTTCTGACTGGTTGATTTACATATTCGGTCTGATTTAGATTATTCCATTTTTCGGCATTTTCTGACTCATCTGCATACCTGGCCTTAACTTTATTGGTAGTAGATAAATCTTCGCCGTCATGTTTTTGAGTCAGGTAAAGATAGTCATCGCTATCCATACTTAAAGCGTCAAGGGTTGTTTTATTGTCGTGTGTGTGCGAATCCCCCGTGCTCCCAGAAACTGTATAACTAGTCGTAGTGCCTGAGCTATAGCTAGTATAACCACGCTCTCTCAATCTTTTCGACCGAGGTAGTGCAGTGCGCTTTGATATTTTATATTTAAATTCACTCATAATTGATGCCTGTATAATCTTCTTCTTTCAATTCTATGGTGCTAATTTCGCCACATTCTGTGTGTGCACTAAGCTCTTCGGCCGCTATCCAGTATTTCTCTTCAGAGTTGCTGTCTTGACATAGAGTAATCCCTGCCAGCATATAAGCCTCTCCTGAAAGTATTGTATGCCTTGTAGAATAGTTGCAATAAGCAGTACCAATAAGCAATTTCTCAACAGTATCAACCACTCCAGCCCTCTCAAAGCTCCCTACTGGCTCAGCATTACTATCTAAGAGTAATCCCTTGGCTATGGGTAGTGGTGATGGCATACTTCCTAGCGTTGTGTCGATACTTAATTCTTCGTTAGCGTAATCATCAATCCAAGCACTATATTCAACATCTTCTTGTTCGATAGCTCTTCCATCTTTGCGAACGACGCTAATAGAGAAATTTCTAAACATTACCCACTTAATATATTGATAAATATCTTTGCGCTCTCGATTATAGTCATATTGATCAATTAAATTGCTCACCTCCACTACGAGGTGCCCAGCCAGAGGAGGGAAAGGGATAAGCATACCATCCTCGTTATACTGAAATGCACTAGGAAGTTCGTCTTGGTAAAACCCAATTATGGCCTTATTTGTGCTCCATCCGTTAAAACCAGAGCTAGACCGACGGTCATCAAGGTCGTAGTAGCAAAGATAGCAGTCATCGTAGTCAGGGAGACGAGAGGTTATGTAACTCCAAGCTCCTACATCCGTATAACCAGTACCTGATTTCGTGAGGTAGTTCTGGAATGCCAGATAGGGTGTTGCACTTTCATCTGCATTTGTGATGTATATTTTAATCCCAATATAGCCCAAATTCGCCCAATTCTGTAGACGCTCCCAGTTCCCTTCCTCGTTTGCTTGCGAAGATGATTCATAGGGATTAAATTTGACGTCAAATAGTGTATCTAGGCTAATTTTAAGCATAAACTCATCGTTAAATGCACTTGACGATGGCACGTATACTGGTGGGGTTTTAATAATACAATTATACGAGTTAGCATCTGGATTGCACGTAGAGGCGGCTGGCAGATTATCTAAGCTTACATACTCGTCAAGAGATTCTGAGTAGTAGGATACAGAGTAAGCAACCCCAGCCTCCTGCGAACCTGAATTTACAGGGTTTACTTTGAAAAATTTCGCACCATTATTTAGCTCAATACTTTCATTACCTGTGTCAGAAAGCGAAATATCAAAGCCGTCAATATCTAGATTCTGAGAGTCTACGGGTATTGTAACAATATCCCCATCAGAGCCAACGTCATCATAGGATTGCGATCCATCAAAGATAATATCATTACTGTAAGGCGAGAAGTTGAGTATAATATTATTGTAAGCACTATCCACATTGAGGGTAGAATCTGTAGAACTCCACTGTATGAATTGAGTTTGTGATTGAGAGTATAAGCAATTAAGGTCGTACAAATAAACGACACCATCCTTTTGCTTAATTTTAAGCGCAAGCGGCTGTAAAATGCTCTCTAGAGTCTCCATCAGTGTCATAGCCTCATCATACTCATCGTAGAAGTTTTCGGAATTGACATATAGTTCTGTTAGGTCTACGGTTTTATTATTGTATTTTGTTGAGATGAGTTTGGTAACGCTTGTGTATTCGATTTCCGTTGCAGAGAGTGCGCCTGTAAAAATGGAGTCTAGTGATACGACTCCTAACTCGCTGTAGTTAATCCTGTCAAGTGCTGCAAAATCAGCGAAAGTAAGCGTCACCTCGTAACCTTCGGTGTAGGCGTATGGCTCTTCATAGAGTTCGGGGTCGAGTGTTCCGCTCCAGTAGAGTTCTCCGTCTCTGTAGACGTTGAGCAATACTGCCCCAGTCTGGAGTTGGTACATATCAATAAATCTACGGTCAGAATCTGATAGTAGGGTGAGTTGGGCAGTTGAGCTTTCGACGCAATCTAGTTTTGAGCGTTCTGCCCACTTTAATACGAGCGGTTCGGAGGCGCAAATCACTTCTTCGGGTATGAATTGAGAGAATTCAAGGGGGGCAGACTGGTGTAGCTCAATGCGCCAGAGTTTATTTTTTTGAGATAAAAACTCCCCGTAATATCGTAGAGATTTAGCCATTGGTTCGAGAGTCTTTGCGATTAATTTTTCGTAGAATCCCCTTTAATGAGTCACCTGAAATTTTAAACACAACTTCACCTGTGGAGTTATTGTTATTTTCGGGAGCAATCATCTTTTTGAGTTTAGATAATGGCGCAATTACCTCAGGGTCTACCGAGGCGTTAGGGTTGTCCCCTACCATTGCGTAGGTGGCACCATAAGCAAGTCCACCGTTTGCGAGTGCAGGAGCTCCTGTGCTCGCTTCGTCACTTATGGTCGCCTGCATAAGAGCAGATGTAATCGCCATCGCCAATCCAACACCAATAGCAAGCCAAGGATTTGTAAAGGCTTCTTTGAGAGCTTCTTGAAAAGCGAGCATTGTGATGCCATACGTTACCAACATTGAGCCCAGCTGTGCAATAAAATCAGCCACTTGAGATACGATACTTTTCAGCAAATCGCTAAATCCCAAGTCCCCAGCAATGGCAGTGCCTATATCTGTAAAAGTATTGGTCAGTAATGATGCTATAGTCCTTTGAGTTGTGGATATAATTTGACCTGCTAAGTCAGCTGCTTCCTTTGCACCTTGCTTCATTTTTTCCTTTGCTTGGTTAGCGACTTCAAGCATTCGAGAGAAATTGCTCCAAGGGTCGTCTGTTGGCTCATCCATAGTTACCTCTGCGGTCGTAGCGATACTTGGAGTCACTTTTGCAGGCAACTCCCTCAAATCAGCGAGGCTGATATTTTCGATCTTTTTGAGTTCTTCGGACAACTTTGCAATTTCAGCGTTAGCTTTTGCAATATCCTCAATAGTAGCATCTGGCAAGAGCTTACTATTTTCAAGCTCCTGAATTTGATTTCTAAGGTCAAGAATTAACCCACTACTCGTCTCAATTGGATTGTTAATATTATTAAACTTCTTCGCTAGTTCTTTAGTAGCTGCTTCTGCATCCAAAAAAGCTTTCTTAGACTGCGCCGCTAAAGCCTTTTCGGTGGCTTGCTTCTTCTCTAACTCACTTATCACGGTCGTCCACGTAGTAATTTCTCTCCGCAACCTCTCACTATTACCACCATCTCCCATTGCATTATACTCACTATTAAGTTCTGCAACTTTTCTTCTCAAAAAATCTAAATCTGAAACATCCCACTGCCCCTCGTTCACTAGCTGAACCCCCCTAACCTCAGCCTCATCGTTTAGAATCTCATCGATATTAATCAAATCAGTCGTTGCTTGCCACGCGAGCAATAATGCTGTTATGAGTAGTCCAGCGGCAGCTGTAGCGGCAGATATTGGCGAAACGAGCCCTGCAATACCTGTTTTAAGAATTGGCAATAACTTTATAATTCCCCCAAGCGTAAGGAATAGTGGACCAACAGTAGCAGCTAGTCCTGCTATTACAGCAATGACTTTTTTGGTAGTAGGTGATAAATTGTTAAGCCATTTGACTAGCCCTTTCAACTTTTCAACTAAAATAATTAAGGTTGGCAATATTGCCGCTCCCATTTGTTCCAAGAAATCGCCCCACGAGTTTTTGAGCTGAACCATTGCGCCAGCACCTACTTTTGCTTGTGCCTCAGCTTGACCGCCATACTGTCGCTCCAGCTCATCGAGGATAACCGATTGCGCCTCGGCTAATTTCCCTGTTTCAGCAAGGTTTTTAATTACAGTAGTCTGCTCCTCTGAGAATTGAATACCCGAGCGAGTAAGTGCAGAAAGGTTCTTTACTGGATCATTCAGGGCTTTGCCAAGTTGAATTGAGGCTGACTTCAAATCACCATCAAGCACAGTTGACAAATCGAGTGCAACGGCTTGAGTGCGCTTGAAGTTAGCTCCTGCAATATTTGTAAAGGTGAGTAGTTGTGCCGTTGCATTATTCAGAATATCCTCATCGCCAAAGAGTGTATTATTCTGCAACTCCGAGGCGTAAGATTTAAGTTCGTCAAACGAGAGCTTTGCCGCTCCCGCTGTCGATTTAATAGCCTGCTGAACCTTTGCCTCCGCCTTAGCTTGAGTGTCGGCTAAAGCCACCGAAATACCACCCAATGCAGTAAGGGGGGCAGTGAGTTTCATAGTAAGACTCTTGCCAACTGAAGTTAACTTCTTGCTAATCCCACTCAACCCCTGCTCAACCTGCTTTGTCTTCTGCTGAAACTCATAAGTATCAGCCCCAATTTTAATTAATAAATCTGCAACTCTTCTACTCATTGCTATTTCGCTTTGTTGTTGATAAAATAGTATTAACTCTTTGACTACGCTCCTCCATAGTCATCTCCTTGCATTTTTGAGTACTTGCTTCCTCCCAAGGCAGTGGAAACATCGCTGAAGCTTCGCCTCTGGCGGATTTCTCAAAGTTCGGCATAGCCAGAATCCAAGTGCTCCATCTGGTGCGCTCCCATTCCTGCCTAAACTTCTCTCTCTCAGCCGCCATCCAAGCCAATCTTGCATAAACAAATTCGGCTGGCGTTAGAGTATCGAAATCCTGAGGACTGATCCCCATTTGACCGACGGCAATCGCAAACCAACTTTCGTAGGTTATTTTTTGCGGGTCGCTTTCGGCTTCTGAATCGCCGTCGGTAATGAGTTTTTTGTCAATGACGGGTCAAGCTTATTGATTAAAGGCGTAATGGATTCGATAAAGATTTCTGCAATCCTAAGAACCAAATTCGGCTCATCGTCAAACATATCCCAAACATCGTTCTCGGTGTAGCGAATATCAGCACCACTTCTACGTGCGCCCTCATTGAGTCCACTAGTAGTAATGCTGACAGTAAACTCAATACTGGCTACTGCATCTGCACTGCTGACCAATTCGCCAAACTCTAAGCCATTCTGATTTGCAAAATGGCTTAGTGATTTCATCCCGAAGTGGAGCGGTAGTGCTTTCCCATTGTAAATAATTTCTCGCATTATTCGTTAGATGTTTCGGTTTCTGAGGTTGATGATGATTGAGGGGTTAATGTGCCACTACCTGTAATTGAATAACTATAAGTAGCATTATCACCAGCCGTAGTGCTTAAAGTAAAAGAGCTAATATACCCCTCACCTGTATAAGTCTTCATAACTCCAGTGATAGGCGACTTGATAATTAAGTCTACTAGGCTCTTTGCTAGGACAATATCTAAGACTTCCTCGGGCGTGTTTGTGTCAGTGATATTATCGTTAATCACTACTAGCCCTTCACCGTCGATCGAGTATGAAACATCTCCAGGATATTTCTCCGTTCCGTCAGTGTCTTTTGTGCGAACATCTTTCAATTCTAATTCTACCTTTAGGCTATGTGAGGTTGCGTGTAAGGTAGTTTTGTTGTCTACCAAGAGGATTATATCCTCGCCTTGGATTACTTGTTTTGACATTTCTGCTTAAATAATTTTAAATGTTAGTGTATATGAATGTAGATTATTTTCGTAAAAGTATGCGTATTCACCTGATTTATAGTAGCAGGTTTTTGCCGTGAGTTTTTGCCCTTCGAGAGCGTTTATAGCCTTTAGCTTTAATTTTTCCGTCTCGGCAAGTTGAGGGTGGAAAATCGCCAAATCAAAGGTGGTAGTATATCCTGCAATGCCGTGAATGGTGCGAATTGGCACCTCCTCTGGCACTGAGAAAGCAGCGTAAGGGGCTTTAATCGAAGCGTCAACCGCTCCAGCTTGCACCTTATCTTCTAGTTCTGGGATTTCTTGCTCCAGAATCTTTAGTAGTTCAATCTTGAAATCCATTATTTTACAGGCTTGAAATTTCTTCTTACAAATCGGGTTACAGCCTTCCCAAGTTCATCACCAAATATCTCAACCGTCCGTGAATTACTCTCCGTATAGGCTTTCTCTAGGAATGGATTTGCCTTAAGCCCTTTAGTCGAGCGGGTAAAAACCTTTTCTCCCTGAGCGTTCTCGAAGACCATTATTTTCCCTTTGCGAGCGGTACGAGGGTCTTTTGTACCTTCGTGAACAAATTTCCCATAGTATTCGTTAACTGTGCCCTTCTTTTTGTTTCTGCTGAACACAGGCTTAACAGCCACTGAAACTTCTGAGCGAGGTGCGCCTCTATCTCTGAAACTAACGGTTTTTAATTGCTCCTTTAATTTCCCCGACCTTACAGGCACTTTACTCTGAGCACTTTTCAGCATTGGCTTTGCGGAACTTTTAAGTGCTGATCTCAGGACTCGCTTTTGCAAATTATTCGACATCTGGTCTAGTGCCTCTTTCGCTTGCTGATACCCATCGACCTTAATCTTCAGCATCTACCTTTAGGCATTTTATGTGCAAGCGGTATCTTCGACCCTCTGGATGTGTCGAAATAATCTTCCTATCAATGCCATCTTCTCGAACTAACATCCCTGCAGTGACTGAGGGTGTGTAGCGAATGGTGTAAACCACTTCATTCTCGTGGACTATGCGGCTTGCATATAAATTCTCTCGCCCCCCATTCTCAGTGCGTTGAGCGAAGTAGATTCCCTCGGAAACTGGAACATTCGAGCGTTCATTGTATTCGTCACGCACCTCGTGGTAACGAAGTATCTCAATACGGGTATCAAACATATTAGTAAGGCAATTTTCTCCAGCGGTTAAGTATGGTCATTGCTGATAGCGGTAATTCTGCAACGCTACGACCGATAATTGTATCGCTCTCGTTGTCGTAAAGAGTTCCGAGAATTAAGAGTACAGCTGCTTTAATTGAGGGGGGCAAGTTCTCGGCAGAAAACTCCGCCGAGAGGTTGCGGTTTGTCTTATCCTCAGCAATACTAATCGCCATCTTGATTTTTTCGGCAATTACTGCATCGTCGTGGATAGAATCACCCACTCGAAGATGCGCTTTGGCTAGTTCAAGTGAAATAAGTTCCCCCATCGCATTATGATGTAGCGTGAACGATTTTCTTTACAGGGTTTGTTCCTGCATCCAAAAGCATACCATCAAGACGAGCAAACCCCATTATACCTATTGACAGCCATTCTGCAAGAAGTTCGTTTAGTCTAAGTATGTTTATGTCTTTCACGAGGCGAATCTTGTACTTGCTCAAATCCCCAAACAGCAAAGAAGTGTTTCCTTCACCTATTCCGCTCACATCGTTGTTGATGATATAATTTTTCCCTAGGAGCGTTGCGCCGATTGAACTCGAAAGCGAGTCTCTCCATAGATATTGTCCGTCAGTATCTTTAATCTTCGCTAGCGCATATAAGGTTGTTTGATTTAGCATAAATTTCCCGTTTTTTCCATACGCATTGTCTACGGACGATACGAGATCCATTACATTATCAAACGTAAGTGCACTTTCTGCGGCTGCAACTCCAGAATCAACTGCACAAGTAATAAGTCCTTTCGGTTGGTTGGTTCCAGTGCCTGTAGTCAAGTGTTCGTTTGCTCCCCTGTAAAAACTATCTGCGAGCAGATTTGCGATTACAGCCTCGATCTGAAAGGCTGAATCTTGAAGTAACTCTAGTGACAAAGGCACGATAGGCGTGCGATAAGTGTAAGCCTTAATTACTTGCGAGCCTATTGCTGGGGGAGTTATTGATGATTGACCATACTCTGCAATAATCGTAGCTTTTGAAGATGTATTATTGATGGTTGGCAGTGTCATATCGCCTCCGTGAGATGTTGTAAAAAGAGTTCCAGCTTCAAACATACCTCCGTATTCTTTGAGAGCAATCTCAATCTCCGAAGCGATAGAACTTGGGGTAATGACACCCTTTGCTAATCCAGAAATACCCTCTCTACTCTCAAGGATTGCTCTAGATTCAGAGCTAACACCCGACTCGCCTCGAACAAGGTATTCTGTGAATGCTGAACGATATTGGCTATCGTCGTTTTTAGTGGCTTGAACGTTTGCTCTCGCAGAAATTTGCTTTCGTTGGATTTCAAGAAAGCGTTCTTCGTCGCTAACTTTAGTGTCAGCGGCTGCGTGATCGGCGATCATCTTGTCCCAGCTGGCACGTTCCTCAACGGTCATATCTCTACCATCGGTTTGTTTTCTCAAGTTGTCGATTTCGGTGTAGATGCTCGACCTGTCTTCTTTCAGTTTTTTTAGTTTTCCTGACATTTTTTTTAATTATTTCTTAAGGTTAATAAATTGAACTTGTCTATCTCTGTATGATGTAGAGATTGTCTCAACATCCTTTTGCTTGCTTTGCATATATTCGTTTTTACGCTCTTCGAGTTGGCGCAAAGAAATTTCAGTTTCTTGATATGCTGGAAAAACTACAAGCGAAACATCCCTGAGCAAAGAAATTTTATAAATAAATCTTTCGTCCATCTTATGCCCTTGTTCTGGATCTGCATATACCCAGCTATCCTTCTCGACTACAAACCTAAATGAGCATTTGCTAATATCGCCCCTGCGCACTAGCTCTAACATATCATTACCAAGAGTGGTATTTGGAGCGTCAAAACTAAACTTCAACCCCCTTTCGTCAACGCTTAAAGCAAGTGTACCGCTATTAGACCTTGCAAGGATGCTGTTAATATCGTGGTTAAAGCACATAATCACATCACTCATATCGCATCCATCAAATGCTCTTTCGTCTATTTTTTCTTTAAACAATCCCATAATCGGCTCACTCCAAGAGTCGAAAATCGCTGCATAACCCTCAATAGTTCTTTTTTGCTCTGAGGTCGCTCTTAATTCGGTGCTTATGCACCTAACTTCAAATTCATTCTTACTCATTATTATTTTGATTTATTACATTGTCTACACTTTGCATATTTGATTGCACGTAGAATTTATCACCACCCTCGTAAGCGTTCATATCTTCCGCCTTTCTGCCTTCATTTGGATTCATCATTCCAATAAGATGTAAATTCTTATAAACTTCGCTTCGGGTCTTTGCGTCGCCTCGTAAAAGGGCTTTAAATCCAAAGGCAAAATAAAGTTTATTTGATTCGTCGAATCTCAAAAGTTTTCGGTTGAACTCCTCTTCGATTTTAATTAGATAGGGCATAAGGCAGTACGTGACAAACTCCATCCCTTGGTGTTCGATATTATTATTCGTTGCCCTGTCCAAGTCCGCAATCATATGCGGGGGGACTCCGAAAATCGTTGCAATCTCAGTTTTTTGAAATTTTCTTGTAGCGATAAACTGTGCATCTTCTGGCGGAATTGAAATACGTTCGTATTTCAACCCTCCCTCAAGGAGCATTGGGGTGTGAGAATTATGCATTCCTGAGTGCGACTTAATGAGTTCGGTTTTTAACCGAACGTAAGACTCATTAGAGAGTTCCGTGGGAATTGTAAATGCCCCATCGGTATTTGCACCCCTTGTAAAGAATGTTTCTCCATATTTTTGCGCAGCAGAAGTTAGTACTAGATTTTCACGGTGAACGGCTATCGGACTTTTCCCTTCATATCCATTGACAGTGAGATTTTTAAGATGGATTACATCCGTAGAATCAAGTAATTCTCCTGAGCTAATTCTGTAAGTCAGTGTATCTGTAAATGTATCAAGAATTGGTTCAACCTCATATGGGTACAACATTTTTAAACGTGTTGGCCGATAAAATTCATCTCTATAAATCCGCAAGTATCCATTACCCCATAGGGTGCACGATAGAACAAGGAAATGAATCAAGTCAATACGACTTGAATAATCGTTAGGATACCGAATGACTTGATAACTTGGGTGCGTGTAATCTCTTTCTCTCCCAGACTCACTACGCTTGTAAAGATGTATTGGTAGCATACTTGCGCTATCAGAAATAATTCTGACACAAGCCCAAACCGCCGAAAGTGCCAATGAAGACTCCTCGTGAATATGACGAATATGATCATCGCCTCTGTGAAGACTATCGGCTTCAATATTCCTTGCAAGAACCTCGTTAATAGCCTTTTCGAGTTCCGATAAGTTATTCCTTTTTTCTAATTTTCTAAACTTAAACAATTTCATTGGTGCGGTAATCTTTATGACAAAATTACCTGTAAAAAACACCTTTGTCAACCAACATTGTTTACTTTTGAATTTATGCGGCGGTAAAGCACAACCTTAAAACTCTTAAAATCAGTGTATTTACGAAAACCAGTTAGACGTTTATAGTAATTTTCCAGAATTTCGTACGCCTCATATTGCGTCGGATATAAATCAACAACAGCAAGAAATGTGTCACAAAACCCTCCTTTGGTGATGAGTTTTCGTGCAAGCCCTGTTAGGGCTGAAATTTCATTCAATTCAGCCTCAAATTCATTCAATCTATTCTTCTGGTGTCGGTTCATAATCTATAATGTTCTTAATCCACGTCGTTCATAAGGGTTTTTATTGTTACTAGCCTGCGCTGTCATTGACTCCCCTAGTGCCATAATTGAGGCAACTATTCCGTCAATCTTCTGTGATGATTTTGATTTATCGGGTTTATTATTCCCCGCTGGGTCAGTCATTACCACAGTCGAGGCAAGCATCCAGCGTAGCACGGGGTTATAGAAGTGCTCAATCTGCTGAGATAGTACGAGCGTCTCAAATTGTTTCGTAGGTGCAGCCATCGAGCCGTACCCCTGTCCAAATGGAGAGAACTCCATACCCTCATTAGTGAGGTCAATAATCGTTTGTGATGAGTTCCAGCGGTCGTAGGCGGTTGATTCCAGCTTGTATTTTGAGGCAATTTCGAGAATGTCAGCTTTTACAAAATCATAATCTAGCACGTTACCTGGTGTTTTTTTGATATAGCCCTCATTTACCCACATATCATAGTTAATATTCTCTTTGCGCACCTTTTCGAGCATTTTTTCCTCTGGAATCCAAAAGAATGGAAGGAGCTGGTATTTGCCATTTTCGTTAAAAATTAGAACAAAGGCAGTAATGTCGGAAACGTTCGAAAGGTCGAGTCCGCCCCAACACTTGCATCCAGCAAGGCTACGAGGGTCACCTACACACTCCATCCAAGCACTATCAAGTATCCACGTTGTTTCAGCCTCAACCCACAAATTAAGGTTTTTCGTCATAACGTTGCGCACGGCTTCTGGACGATTCTTGGCATCCTTTACTTGATCAGCGAGGTAGTCAGCGGACAAAGACACACCTAAGTTCGGATTCGACTTGATCCACATTGCTGGGTTATCCCATTCATTGCGGTCATCGTGTGTATATATTGCCCCAAAAAGGGTATCATCTTGATTAATACCTCTAAGCACCTTTATTGCATTATCTCGGTAGGCAAAACAGGCTCCCGCCTTGTTAAATCCAGCCGTTGTTATAATAAACATCAAAGGTTGTTTACGAGCACCGAATGCCGACTTGATTACATCAAACATACCTGAGTCTTTATGTGCGTGGAACTCGTCAATAATTCCACAGGAAGGATTCAAACCATCGTGCGTACCATAATCAGAGCTGAGGGGCTTGAATTGACCTCCCCGTGATTCGTAAATTATTGAATTTCGGTAAGGTTTAAGAAAATCCCTAAGCCCTGTTGATTTTACAATTGCAACTGCATCATCGAAACACACCTTTGCTTGGTCTTTTACCGTTGCAGCAGAGTAGATTTCTGGACGATTTTCGCCATCCGCATAAAGCATATAAAGCCCTATCCCTGCGGAAAGAGCTGTTTTGCCGTTTTTACGGGCGATTTCAATATATGCGTAACGAAACCTTCGTGTTCCGTCGCTATTCTTCCAACCAAATATATTCCAGATTATGAACTGCTGCCACGGTTCTAGCTTGAAGTTCTGCCCTGCCCACTCGCCCTTGGTGTGTTTCAACGTTTCTATGAAGCGAATTGCCCTTGAAGCTGCTTTCCTATCAAAATACCATCCTTTCTCGATCATATTCTCAATATCTTGAAAATATCTTTTCACGGCAAGTTGTATATATTCGTTTACAACGATTTTCCCACAATTCACATCCACTGCGTATTGCTCTGCTGGTGCTATTTTTTTACTCATCTGATAATTCTTCAAATTCTGCGAAATCATTTTTGTTGACTACTGACACTGCTAAAGATGCCAATTTTATACGACTCACTGGCGAAAAACCAAATTGACTCCCGTACGTATTGATTGTTTTTATCGAGTCATTAAGTATTTTCTGCCAAAGATTCGGTCGTTGCTCCAGAAGATTTCCCTCCTCATCTTTAACCCAAACGATAAAACCCTCTTTTGCAAGCTGCTTACGTGCGTCGTTAGCTGTGGCGACTGCATCAGCGTAGATTACAAGCATATCTAAGTCATTTTCGGTAAGGATGCGTTGCATAATCAAAGCCTTTGCCCTGTCTATAAATACTTTTTTAGCGTAACCTCGCAATCCTACTGGTAATTTTAAATCTTCAAATGACTCGATGAGTCCTTGGCTGGGAGTATCTCCACTGAGCCTGCAAGGCTGATCAGTGCCCTTTAATAGTTTCAATGCGTTAGGTGTCTTATTTCGTCCCATCTACAATACAATCTTTAAATTTATTTTCTCCCCTTATTTTTTTTCCTGAAAAATCGTACCCTGCAAGCTCTTTTTCTGTTGCAATTTTATCGATATTATCAATCCATTCACTGTGAAAATCAAACATAATCTTTGAATTTTCAAATAGATACTGCTCAATTCTGCTATTTGCAGCAAAATTCGCTGAGGTTTCTATCACGTAATGATTTTTTTCTGTCTGAATTGCCATAAGTTTGGCGTGTGAGCCACAAAAAACCAATCTAATTTTGGGGTTTGAAAGGAATAAGTCCCTCATTACCTTTTCTTTTTTTCTATAAGCAGAATTGCGGATGTTTGAAATTAAAAAAGTACACTCCCCTAACTTTCCTTGTTCTGCAAGGCGAGAAATGACAACTCCACTCTCATAATCTATCGAATAGCAACAAATGTATGTCTTTAAAATTCTCTCGCGTGAGCAAATTAAATCTAGAAACGCAATAGAGTTAAATGCTTTTGTTGTTATCATTCTGATTTGTTGATTTTGTAGAGGCAAGCCAACTTCTGAGATGTGCGCTATTAAGGTGGGTGCAGCTGTATTCCAAACTTGCAAGACTTGGTCTGAGGGAAATTCTTCCAATCCTGACGAGGTGTTCGACTTTTCTTGCAGCTTCAGCCTCGATTTTGATAAATTTTTACGCTTTTTAATAATTTCCATTTTTTTCGAATTTTGCACGTGTGTACGCTTTTTTAAGGTAGCGATTATATTTCTGAGGGTTTCAAGGAATTTTACCCCCCTACCCTTGGTGATTTATTGCATATAAAACCTATTTTATTGTGTTTCGGGGCTTTTTTGATTTTTTTGTAATTGTTTGATGTTTAGCGTGTTGTTTTTTGTTATCAGGTTTAAGTAATTGTGTGTTAATTAAACCTGTTTGAGGTTTTTGTCTGTTTTTGAATAATATTGACGAAATGACTGAAGATGGTGGCGACGAAATCAATCTCTTTTGGCGAGCCATCTCGATATATATTCTGGTTGTTTTGGTGGTTGTATGACCTAAAATATCTTTAATATCATCGACACTCACCCCTGCCTCTACCATAAGTGACCCACAGGTATGGCGCAAGGAATGAGCTGTAATCTTTGGGTTATCGATACCAACATTACGCAATCTCTGTTTTACTATGGCACTTATTGTCTGGCGAGCTAACCTCTGAGTCTTGTACCCATTGGCGTGCACTATAAAGAGTGGGTCGCTCATCTCAAACTCTCTACCTGAGATGTAATCCATAAACAAATCCTCTATCACCTGCGGAATGGCGAGACGCTCACGCTTATCTGTACGTCCTTTGCGCTGGATGTGTAGCACTGTTTGCTCTCCCTCCTTGTCAAAGTCCTCGATGTTTATACGTTGCACCTCGCAGGTTCTCAGCCCATTTGTTAACATTAGTGCTATTATTAATTTGTCTCGTTTGCCCACTAGTGTGGTCACATCTATCTTACTCATCAGTTTATCACTTTGCTTACGACTCAATGGATATTTATAATACTCCTTTTGTTTGGTGCTACTCTTGATACCAACACCGATATTGTTATAGTAACGGCGCACCTCGCAATATCCATAAAATAATTTAACGACAGTAATGTAACTATTGACAGTAAAAAAACTCTTACCGTCAGTGATTAACGCCTGCTTGTAGTCTAGTATATGGCTCCGTGATGGGCTACGTGTGTCTATATTATGAGCTGAGAGCCATCTGAACCATAGCTCTATCTTACGCTTATAGTCTTCTCTGGTAGCTGGTAGAACGTCTAAGTCCATCATCCACTCCTGTATTATCTCTGACAGCTTTAGTGTAGTGCGCATAGCTATCTAGTATGAGCTTCACGCCCACTCTTTCGATTGTGGCAGGTGTGGCAGAGGCTCTGCAAATTATTAATATCAAGTGCAGCACCTCCACTATTAATGCTCACAATATGGTCAACAACTTTAGCATCTCGAAAAATATTACTTCTGAGGCACTCTTCGCAGAGAGGTTGCTGTTTTAGTTTAATTTCCCGAAGATTGCGCCACGGGGTGGACTGGTAGAACTTGGTATTGCTGTGGATACGTCCAGATTGTGGGGCTTTCTTGGTTTGCCACGGTCGGTGTACTGTTTTCTTTAAAGTTGGCATTGTTGTGTTTTTAAGTTAAAAAATAATACTTGAATCTATTGGGGCATCAAAATCCTCGATAATGATAGACTTAACTCTAATTATCGAGGATTTAGGATACCTTTTTCTTAACTGGCAATATGAGGTGTCGTACTTCTGGAAATCGGAAGTAAACGCTCCATTGAATCCGTTTATTTGATTAAATTTAATGGATGCTATATCGTTTGGCAAGTAAAGCTCCATAACGCCATTGTGGGTAGAGTATTTTTTGCGACCATCTTCTAGTATGTGTATAACTCGTTTTCTAACCGCCATTTCTGCCCTCCTTTGCTGTAAGTGTAATTAATATACCTATATTAGCGAGTGCGTGAGCGAGGTGCGGAAGATGACTCTCGGGGTCAATATCTTCGCCCATTCTCCACGCTTGAAAATGGCGCATAAGTGCAGCTTCATAATTTGAAGCAACCCCACTTCGCCAATTATTATCATCATACTTCTGTGCTCCGTAACTCATTACTTCAGCCATAGCTTCAATCCATTCAGGAGGAACTAAATCATATCGGAGTTTTCCAAAAGTATCTTTAAGGTCTTTTTTGCAACTTGATGGTGGATGTGGTACTGGTATTTTCATTACTGGTATCTTGGTTTTAAATAATCTAAATATTCTATATCGCTCATCCAGAGCGGAGATGTTTCTGATTGTGGAGCTTTCGGAGTCCCGAAACGCTCACTATATTCTTGTAGAGAGTACGCTCCATAACTACTGACTCCACTCCCTATCATTTGGCAATCATCGGCTGGCATCTGTATGCACCTCGAATCGTATCCCATAATTATGATTTCGTTTTTAATATGGAAATTGATTATGTATGTAAGGCGATTCGTCAAAATCGCTTATGTGTGTAAGGGATGGATTGTAAGTAAATTTCACATCACCTGTTGCGCCCTCACGATACTTTGAGATGATTAATTTTCCCACTCCTTTAACTGGTACTCTATCATTCACTTCTTTTCCGTTGGATAATCTAAATCGACTAAAATACTCCATATCGGGATTATAATACTCTGCTCTATGAATAAACATCACCATATCTGCATCCTGCTCTATAGCTCCTGACTCTCGTAAATCCGATAACATAGGCTCTTTGTTTCCGCCCCTTCGCTCGGTCTCTCTTGATAACTGAGAGAGCAGAACAATAGGCACATCAAGCTCCTTTGTAAGCTGCTTGAGTGCTGCACTAGTCGCTGCGACCTCACGCTCCCTAGTATCACTCTTCGATCCTCGCATTGTCATAAGTTGCAGGTAATCAATGAAAATAATACCACATTTCCCTTGTTTTTTGAGGATGCGGCTCTGAACTGCGACATACTGGTAATTAACCGCTGGTTTTTCGTCTATAATGATCGGTAATTGTTTGATAGCGTCTTGGGCTTGGCTCAATCTTATCCAGTCGTGCAAATCAAGTCTACCACTCTTGAGTGCTTCAGGCGTGGTAGTGCATTGCGACAATAAGAGTCTGTTACCAATTGACACATTACCCATTTCGAGAGAGTAGATCAGCACAGGGATATTAGACTTGGCGGCAGAGACTGCAAAGTGAAGTAATAAGGCTGTTTTACCCATCGCTGGGCGAGCTGCTAGCACGATAAGCTCTCCTCCTTTCCATCCATTAGTCCATTTGTCAAGCTCTTCAAGTCCAGTTGATATACCCGTAGTTATGCCTTTTGAAAGCCTATCTGCCCTTTCTTTTGCTTTGTTAATCGACATATCGGCTACCTCTGCTGCACTTTTTCTGTTTGATTGCTGGATACTCATAAGTTGCGCAAACTCAATCTTTTCTGAGATATTCTGTATTATTTCTGCAACGTCATTTTGCTGACTCACTGCATCTCGCATAGTCTTATAACCAAGTAATGCTAATTCTCTCCCCATAGCAAGTTCAATAAGCATTCTGGCTTGTATTTCGATATTTGCACCTGAGCCTGAGCACTCCATAAGGCTGACAAGATATTTCATACCTCCGATAGTTGCAAGTTCGTTCTGCTCTTTGAGCATTTGTCCTAATCTGTAAATATCAACTGTGCCTTCAAGTTCATCGCATCGCTTGATTGCATCAAAAATGATTAAATTTGCAGAATCGTAAAAACACCCCCTAGAAAGCACTAACAAAGCTCTCTGGGTAGCAATACTCCTATCTTGCAAGAAAACGCCTAGAACCGACCTTTCTAGCTCAAAATTGTGGGGCATTGCCTCGTTGTCAGTTATCTCAAGTATCTGAGCGATTTTTGTGTTTGGTAATTTGGGGTTCATTCTAGTAAGCTTTTTCAGTTATATTTTTGGTTTGATTGTTGTATGCAGAGTACGGGTACTGTTTTCGCACTTGATTGCATTGAAGCGAAAGTGCGTTATTGAAAGTCTGCTTCCAATTAATTTGCACGGATTTTGTTTTACGCTTTTTCTGCCAGCCAGATTTTGTAGCCCAATAATCTTTATTCGCTTTTTGCAAAGACAAATCAATATCCAGCGTTGGATGGTAGGTTTGACGTTCTGCAATCCACGCAGTATCTTTTTTGAGCTCGTTATAGGCGGCATCTAAGTCTGCAAGATACACCTCAAAATCATCCCTCCAAGATGCAACATCGGCAGTAAAGGGGGATATAGGGGGTATATTATTACTATTACTATACATTACCATAGCGTTTTCTACAGCATTTTGCCCATTTTCTACAACATTTTGAGCGTTTTTTACAGCATTTTGCCCATTTTCTACAACATTTTGAATTTGCGTTGCTAGCTGGCATACATCTGGGATGGTGATATTTTTCCGGCGAAGCTTGTCGCTCATTTCGATGTATCGCTCTTGAATTTTGAGTGAAGAAAGTACCCCTTGAGCGTATAGGTCATTGTCGAACAAGCCTACCTCAACACAGCACTTAACTATATCCTCAACATCACTCTGGTCGATACAAAAGTACTCAGCAATATCGAAGGCAAAGCAGTCATCCCAGAGGATGTAGCACCCCTCTATACGAAATATCTCGCATTGGATATAATCGTAGACTACTATTGCTTGCCCTCCAAAACGCTTTTTTAGTTTACGAATTTCTCTTGACTGGTATCTGTCGGTTTCAAGACTGAAGTATAGAAATCCTGCCCTATTATTTGCCATAAATTTAAGTTGGTTATATTGTGAATATTCATTTTTCTTGCAACCTGCGCCCTCTTTTGTTGTACTTTTACAAGTGTTTTAAGTGTAAGTCCTGGAGGAATCAAGCATAACGAGTCTGCACACTAAGAGTGACTCTGTTCGCAAAAGCATCAGTAGTTTCAGTGTATCGTAATCTCTTTGGGTCATTGTTTTAGCAGTTTTTAAGTAATTGTTTTAGTTTTATGAAGTCACAAAGCAAGTAAAATATCTTTTGTTCGTCCTGCGGCTGACTGTATCGACGTAGTACTCCCTCGCGTTCATATTTTTCGATTTGACGCTGAGAAAGCCCTGCGTTAACTTTGATAAAACCACGGTCAATATACGTAGTCTTTGGGTCGACTACTTGTTGCACTGGGTCGGGGCGAGTTATAAGACCTCTAAGCTCTTCAATAAAGTCTTGGGCGGTCGTATTTTCGATTTGGAGAATTTTAGCTGCCATCTAGATTCATTTGTTAAGGGTTTGAATTTTCAGGTGCAGTTGTTTTCTCAGAATCTTGGTTCCTGCTTCTCCAGCTAGGGGGTCATGCATCCTGTTAGCGATTGCATTTTTGAGAATAGTAATATCACTAAGGATGGCAGCTCTGTAAGTTTTGGATTGATTTTTCATAACGTTTTTTGTATTTAAGTTTTTAGTGCAAGGCGAGGAATCGAACCTCAGTAGACGACTATAGCTACAAACCCCCATCCAAAGGTTTGAGTCCATACCGGTTGTGAATTGACCCTAAGACGATAGTGCGCTCTGGAATACCTACAAGGGTCTGTTCCACAAGCTCAATGTTGTCCTCTGCCATCTTCACCCAACCTGCCTTTGTGCCGGCTGTGATTTTACCAGCTGTTACGGCTGCCTCAATCATCGTGGTGATTCTCTCGGTGCGCTCCTGCTGCTCCTTGGCTTGGTAAGTTGATAGTGCCACTGTTGCAGAGCCTAAGTCCTTCTGAAGGTTTGTAATAGTGGCATCTTTACCAGCCAAAACTATCTTCGTGTCTGCGAGACTCTTCTCGGTCTCCTTTAGTTTTGCCTCGGTAGAAATCAGCGTGTTAAGGCGAGCCATAACATCTTTGACCTCAGCACCATCAGCAAATCCGAGTGTAGCTGTTACAGCTGAAAACTGGCCTTTGGCCTTCAGTTCTTCGCACCTCAGCAATTCGAGTGAACTCGATTGCGTTCGGTTTGGCGACTGTTCGATTGATGTTGTCTTTTCTGTGTTCATTTTACTATTTGAATTTGTTATCTGTAAGTTTTGGATTGATTTTTCATAACGTTTTTTGTATTTAAGTTTTTAGTGCAAGGCGAGGAATCGAACCTCAGTAGACGACTATAGCTACAAACCCCCATTACCCTAGTGCGCTAGAGTGAAGCCTAAGCGGGTTACCCTGCTAATTTCACCTTATTAGTCAAGTGTTTTAAACTCTCCATTTATCAAGGTGTAGAATACATCCTCTTTAAGGTTCACGCCCATCAATCTGTGCAGATTTAACGCACAAAGGAGTATCGTTGTCAATCAATGGATGGTATTCGAATATATCAAGCGGAAATTTACAGAAATGAAATCCGTGATTACATAACTTTGCGTCGCCCTGTTCGTAAGTCTCCCCTATATTGTACTTAAAATCCCTACAAGTCATATCTGCATTAAACGCCTTAAAGCCTTCGAAACTCACAAATTCGTCGGGGATAATTACATTCTTGCCCCACGTGATAGACTCGCATATATCCTCTATATCCTCCACCTCAAACCCAGCGATTCCACAGCCTATAAGGGTCACGAGGAACTCTTTATCGGGGTTAATACTGGCGCATTTATTTAGCTCTCGCAGCTGCTCCTCTATATAGTCAAGTCCGACTTTATGCATCGACTCATCCAGCGTAACAATCCCATAGCTCTGCCCCTGAAGCCCCTTTGCTTGACCTTCAACAGCTCCGAATTGCTCTTTAGCTTGAAGTGCTGCGCCTCCTGCGTGATTCCGTTGGCATTACTGCCAAATACAAAAATTTGATTTTCGTTTAGTTCTGTTATTTTTTTCATTGTTGTAAATGTTATAAGATTGTTTTAGTTGTATTTTCGTGAGGAGGTGCGTACTGTTCTGGTGGTTCTGGCAGGTCTTAACCAATTTTGGTCATCTAGCGTTACGGTTGTTACCTGAGTCGTCATCAGCAGGAGTAGTACAAAGGCTACGAGTCTGTGCTTGGTTCTGGGTGAGTCCGATTTGGGTATATCGTATTTTTCGCAGAACCAAATTGCAGAGAGTTCTCCGATGCTATTGCATTCGAGTTTTTCGTAGATATTGCGTGCGTGATTTTCGACGGTATGCACCGAGACGCAACGCCTTACGGCAATTTCTTTTTTGCAGGCACCCCAAGCAAGGAGTTCAGCGACTTTCAGTTCGCTTTTGGTGAGGCAGTCAAGGCGAGACATAGCGTTGCAAGTTTATGACTGGGCCACCCCATACGTCAGTAATCCCATATTTGAAGAAGATTGTTTCCACTCTTTGTTTTTCTTCTTCGGTGATAGTTTCTTTGTACCCTTTCAGAAGGTAGTGGAATCCCGAGAGGGATTTCAGTCCCAATGCCTCCATAAGTTCTTTGCGAGCTGCTTTGTAGTGTCGCATTTGAAGTTGCTCATATCCACGAGCGAATGATCTTTGTAACATTGTGTTTGTTTTTTAGTTAAATATAGTTTATATTTGCTATTTGTAACATCATTCAAATGTGTAACTTTGATGTGTTATTTGATGCAAATATAAACTATTAGTTTCTTTTTTTGCAAATTAATTATTGTGTTTTTTATTGGTAAATGTTTAATAAATGGCTAATCTATTGATTATAAAAGAGTTAATAAGGCGAAATAATTTTACTATTCGTGAGTTTGCGAGCGAAATAGGTATAACTGAGCAGGGATTACAAAGGCTAATAAGGGAAAACTCTACAAAAGTCGAGACCTTAGAGTTGATAGCAAAGAAACTAAATGTTTCTATATCTATCTTCTTCCAAGAGTCTAGTGTTTCAAGTCTAGAAGATGTTAATCTTGTCAACTCCCAACAACGAACTATTGAGACCCAAGCAGAGATTATAAAAACCCTAACTGAAAAACTGTAAGCTATGAATATGCGGGACACAAGTTCTATGTGAGCGAATGATCTTTGTAACATTGTGTTTGTTTTTTAGTTAAATATAGTTTATATTTGCTATTTGTAACATCATTCAAATGTGTAACTTTGATGTGTTATTTGATGCAAAAATAAAGAATTGCTTTGAAATATGCAAATATTTAAAGCAAAATTTTAAATAAATTTTCAACATTAAATGGAAACAACTGTAAAAGAGAGGATTACACTTTTCTTGAAAAGTAAAAAAATTTCAAAGACAGAGTTCGGAAGACGTATTGGCGTATCTTCTGCCTTTGTTTCGTCGATGCGACAATCCCTTCAGCCAGATAAAATCCAAAGCATTGCTATGGAATTTCCAGACTTAAATATGGGTTGGTTGATGACTGGTAAGGGCGAAATGTTGCGCCCAGTACAGCAAAATGAGAATATTTCCGAAAATAATTCTGGGGTGATGTCAAATATTTCTGGCAACGGAAATAAAGTTAAAAATGAGGTTGCCTCCCTATCTTCTGACTTAATCGACATTATTAAAACTAAAGACGAACAAATGAATCGCTTAATCGCAGTAATAGAAAGACTTACTAACAATTAAAACCCATACAACTATGAAAAAACTATATTTTTAGATTTTTCTTTTGATATGACAAAAAAACAAGTTGATCAACATTTTCGCAAATTGAGAAAGCAGGGAAAAATATACCTAGAAGGTGATACATACACATACGACTTTCATACAGATGGCACTTTTAGCCCGCTTCAAGCAAATTTTAGGACTGAGTTCTATAATGACACCTTGTGCTCCTTATCTTTGATTTTTGATAGTAAATACAGCGATTATCCTACGTTAATTGAAAATGACGTAGAAAGAGTTTTTAAAAAACACGCAACTGGCTATAAATATTTTATAGAAAAGCCTAAGTACGAGTGGGATAGTCATCACAAATATTACATTAAAAATAACCTTATCGTGGAATTTTCATCGACATTTAAAGCGGTGATGAAGTACGTAAATGCCCCAAAATGTAAACTTTTAGAGGAACAAGAAAAACAAAGTGAAATAGATAAAGTCAATTCCACTATTTCAGATTTTTAATGTGTATGGCACTAAAATAATCTTACAATAATTAATTGAGTTACTAACTAATAAAAACTAAAATACAATGGAACCCTTTATCCTTATTATTATTGGGATATTCACGATCGTATCCTATGTGCTTTCTACTATTCTCTTTTTTTAAGTTGTGGAAAATGACGAATGACGTTAGAAAGATAGCAACAGGTGAATCTAAGGACTGCCGCTACGCTATAGCTAAAGCTATTGTCAGACAAGACCCTAACTTGCCTGACATCCTATTTGATGCTATGTTCGAGGAGTGTTATGATGCTCTACGTGTCAATAATAGCCTTTACTATGTTGACGAGATTGTCGAAGAATATCAAAAATGGTACAGTAAACTTGAAATACCGTTCCCTGAAGAATTTAAAGGGATGCATTGCCGCAAGTTCCACAGTATGTATTTCTCTAACAAATAACTAAAATAATAACTTACCTCATAAAACCTAAATCAAATGGCACAAACAAAAAAATCATCAAACACCATTATTGCTATCATTGTGGCTCTACTAGTTGGATTATGGTGCTACGATAGCTGCGACGAAAGTGGCGAAAGTAAGATTGAAAAAATGAGCGAACTAGGATTTCTTAACGACATCGAAGATGTCGCTTGGTGGTGCGTAGTTGATAACAATATTGCATATATTGGCTTTAGCGATTTCCCCACTGACGTGAAAACGATATGTAACTCTACAGCGTTTCAAGGGAACAAGGCTCTCGGCTTCGGTTTTCACGTTTTCGCAGTAGATGCGAAAGCATATCCCAACTATCAGGCGTTGATAAATGAAGCTAATTGGAAATATAACTACGAGGTGACTTATAGGCACGGAAAGATAGAAAAATAATCTATCTACAGAAAGAACGGGTGCTGCATAAGCCTCTCCGCATTTTCCTCGGCATTAACCTTAATGTAGCGCATAAAGTCGCTCTCTTTTTTGTGCCCAGTAATCTGCATAATTGCCAAAGTTGGCACACTTGCCTTATAGGCGTTGGTAGCAAATGACCTACGAGCAGTGTGAGTGCCTACAAGCTTATACTTTGGCACCCTAACCACCGTGTCACCCCTGCGAACTGTTACCACCTCATCAATGCCCGCCACCTTGCACAGCTCCTTGATGTATATTCGTAGCTTCTGGTCGCTAATAGTGTCATTCAGCGAGAAGCCACAATCCAATATCCCCTGAACTATCGGGTGCACTGGTATCACCACCCTCGCCCCAGTCTTCTGGGTCACAACCGTTATCTTTCCATCCGCAAAATTCTCGCTCTCCAGCACCGAAAAATCAGAGTAGCGCAACCCCGTATAAGCCCCGATTAAAAACAAATTTCTCGTCACTGTAAAAGATTTAATTCTATCGCCAATACCATAAGATGATAAAGGATAAAGCTTCTTCACGAAATCCTCATCTATAACAAGGCTATAAAGTCTCCTAAGCTCCGCGTCTGTCAAATATATATTATCAACTTGAGCCGACTTAGATTTGAAGTCGGCAGAGTTATAAGCCATATTATTATGCACCCTATCAACCGTTGCTGCCTCACGCATAACCTGCTTTATGATCTTAATAATCGAGCCGAAATAGTTGGTCGAATAATTATTGTCAGTGAACCACTGCCCCAAATCCCTATAAAAATGAATATCGATCTCATCAAACGCATATCTATACCCCTTGAACTCCTCAAAATTATTAATCAGAGCACAGGTGGCTTTAAAACGCCTAATGCGACTAAAAGACTTGCTCAGTTTGAAGCGTGGGATATACACATCCCTAAAATAGTCCAAGAACAAAGAGCTATCCCCAACAAGAACATAGTCCTCGCCATTCATATCGGCACTAATCATCTCCCAGAGTTGCTTGGATGGGATTGCAGTGGTAATTTGGGGTAACACTCTATCAAGCGAATTAGAGTAGTTTGCAATTAAAATATTATACTCCTTATTGCCTCCCTTAAAACGTTGTCGAGCCTGATCCCAACTCTTCGAGTCAACCTGCTTGATAATAATCTTCGAAAATTGTTTCCCACAATTTCGAACAACGCACCTTAGCGGAGTCTTTTTTTCGCTCCCATTTGATAGATAAAAACCGTAACTCATAACCTTAAAATATTTCTGCAACAATTGTAATCTGCAACATCGTTGCAAATATACGATATTTGTTGCAGAATCTGCAACAAATATCGTATAAGGTTTGATATTTTTTGTATTAGGTTTGATATGTAGAAATAAAAAAAGTGAGCAAAAAACCTTGTTTTTACTCACTTTTGTGACAAACCTAATACATTTGTATATGGTCTGTGTGCTCCCTCTGGGGCTCGAACCCAGGACCCCAACATTAAGAGTGTCGTGCTCTACCAACTGAGCTAAAGAAGCGAAAATGGGCGATAATTAACGGTCACCGCCCTAAACCTATTTTATTCAACGTGAATGCCAATCAATGACTAGCAAACAGTTGACATATGGCAGATTAGTTCAACAACCTTGTTTGAGTAACCCCATTCGTTGTCATACCAAGAAACTAGCTTCACGAAGTTTTCGTTCAACGAAATACCTGCTTCTGCATCAAATACCGAAGTACGTGCTTCACCAATAAAGTCAGAAGAAACTACTGCATCTTCAGTGTAACCTAGGATACCCTTAAGATCACCTTCAGAAGCTGCTTTAAGACAAGCACAGATTTCAGCGTAAGTTGCTGGTTTTTCCAAACGGCAAGTAAGGTCAACTACAGAAACGTCCAAAGTAGGAACACGGAAAGCCATACCAGTTAGTTTGCCATTAAGAGCAGGGATTACTTTACCTACTGCTTTAGCCGCACCAGTCGACGATGGGATGATGTTGCCACCAGCTGCACGACCACCTCTCCAGTCTTTCATAGAAGGACCGTCAACAGTTTTTTGAGTTGCAGTTGTAGCGTGAACAGTTGTCATAAGACCCTCTACGATACCGAAGTTATCGTTGATAACTTTTGCAAGTGGAGCAAGACAGTTAGTTGTACAAGAAGCGTTCGATACGATAGTTTCACCTTTGTATTCTTTGTGGTTAACACCCATTACGAACATTGGAGTAGCGTCTTTAGAAGGAGCTGACATAACAACACGTTTTGCACCAGCAGCGATGTGTTTTTCAGCAGTTTCTTGAGTTAGGAAAAGACCAGTTGATTCAACTACGTATTCTGCACCAACTTCGTCCCATTTCAAGTTAGCTGGGTCACGCTCAGCAGTGACACGAATAGGAGTACCATTAACTACCAACATACCGTCTTTTGCTTCAGCAGTACCTTCGAAACGACCGTGTACTGAATCATATTTAAGCATATATACCATATACTCAACATTAATAAGGTCGTTAATACCTACAACCTCTACATTAGGGTTTTTAACCGCTGCACGGAACACAAGGCGACCGATACGACCAAAACCATTGATACCAATTTTAACTTTTGACATTGTTTTTATATTTATTTATTTGTTATTTTCTTTAAAAAGATGTGCAAATTTACACCTTTTTTTTTACCCTGCAAACTTTTTTTTGATTTTTTTTACAATTCCACATACACTTTGCGTGCTATTTCCTCCATTTCCTCTTTGGTATATTGCATCTTAGGGTTAGTAAAGTCAATATCTTTTGCCCCATTTACCAAAGGAATCAAATGAATATGGACGTGGTGAACATCCAAACCAATAACCACCATTGCCACTCGCTTACACTCTATTACTTGGTCTAGCTTCTTGGCAACCTTTTGCGCAAGCATCATCAACGAGCTTAACCTTTCGGCAGGCAGGTCATAGATTTTATCCACTTCCATCTTTGGCACGACCAAGGTGTGACCCTCTGTAAGGGGTTCAATATCCAAAAAAGCAAAGTTTTCTTCGTCCTCTGCAACCTTGTAGCAGGGAATCTCCCCTGCGATAATTTTCGAAAATACAGTCATCTTTATCTTATTTAATAGTAGGGGACTTCTAAAAATTGATTTGGTGAATTTGGGATGAGATTCGAAGGTGAGTTTTTGCCGCATTTTCTCTCTAATAGCGGGCTATTCGAGAGAAAAAAGGTGAAAAATCAACCAAAATATCGCCCTGGTGGCATCAAAACCTATTTTTTTACATCCATTGTTATATGTTAAATTGTTGTGGGGTCAATTTTTAGAAGTCCCCAGTAATATAGTATCCAAAATAAAAAGCCAGTAGCGAGAGGGTCACGCTAGCTATTACGTATAGCCCAAAGAGCAAGTAATCCCCCCGTTGCAGTAGCGAAATCCCTTCGGCGGAAAAGGTTGAAAATGTTGTAAACCCTCCGCAAAAACCAACCGCCAAGAGTGGACGAAGTATACCTCTACCCTCCCCCAAAACAAGTGCCCCAAAAATCAGTCCAATCACAAAACTCCCCACCACATTTACCAACATAGTAGTAAAAAAAAGATAGGAAGCAGGCAACAGCCTTTGCCCAAGCACATTTATAAGGTAGCGAAGTCCACCACCTATGCCCGAACCGACTACGACTAAGAGAATATCTCGCAACATTTCAAACGGGAAATAAAAAGGCAACACCACCATAACAGAGATATTGCCCTTTGTGTCTTTAATTAAGGGGACTTCTAAAAATTGACCCCACTAAAATTTAACTAATAAAAATGGATATTCTAAAGATGGTTTTGATGTCTTTGGGTGATATTTTGGTTGATTTTTCACCTTTTTTCTCTCGAATAGCGGGGCTATTAGAGAGAAAATGCGGCAAAAACTCAACTCAAAATCTCATCCCAAATCCACCAAATCAATTTTTAGAAGTCCCCTTAAACAGTTGGGTGCGAATTATTCTTTGCTACAATCAGTCTTTGCATTGTCGCATTTCTTTTCGCAAGCAGTAGAGTCTTTTCTGCACTCTTTGTCTTTCTTGCAAGCAGTAGAGTCTTTTCTGCACTCTTTGTCTTTCTTGCAAGCTGTAGAGTCTTTTCTGCACTCCTTGTCTTTCTTACAACCATCTGCATCTTTTGTACATTCTGTGGTTGCCTTAGTTGACGCTTCTTTCTTTTGAGGTTCACCACCACAAGAAACTAATGAGAGTACAGCTACGGCTGAAAGAAGAAGTAAAATCTTTTTCATAATTTTGGTTGGTTTAGAGGTTAATAAATGATTATAAAACTAACATTTATACTTTTTATCGTATAAATATGTGGCAAAGTTAGAAAAAAATCTTATATTTGCATAATTTTAAAGCACAAAATTTAACGAAAATATGACACAAGAAGAACTTTTCAAAAAACTTATTGGACACTCTAAAGAATATGGGTTTATTTTCCCTAGTTCTGAGATATATGATGGACTATCGGCCGTATATGATTACGGTCAGCTCGGCGTTGAACTTAAAAACAATATCAAGAAATATTGGTGGGATGCTATGATCAAACTTCATAGCAATATCGTAGGGCTTGACGCTGCTATCTTTATGCACCCAAAGGTGTGGGAGGCTTCGGGACACGTCGGTGCATTCAACGACCCGCTTATCGACAACAAAGACTCTAAGAAGAGATACCGTGCCGATGTGCTGCTCGAAGAATGGATTGCCAAACAAGAAGAAAAAATCGCTAAAGAAGTTGCTAAAGCTAAAAAACGCTTCGAAAACTTCGACGAAGAGATGTTCCGCCAAACTAACCCTAGAGTTCAAGGCTACCTAGCTAAAATCAAAGAGGTTGAGGAGGAGATGGCTCGCTCGCTTGGCGAAAATGACCTGCCTGCTATCAAGGCTCTTATCGAAAAGTGCGAAATCGTTTGCCCTATCTCTGGTACAAGAAACTGGACTGACGTAAGGCAATTTAACTTGATGTTCTCTACGCAGATGGGTGCGGCTAGCGATGCTAGCTCGGTGGTGTACCTTCGCCCAGAAACTGCCCAAGGTATCTTCGTGAACTTCCTAAATGTACAAAAGAGTGGACGTATGAAGATTCCTTTTGGTATCGCTCAAATCGGTAAAGCATTCCGTAACGAGATTGTGGCTCGTCAGTTTATCTTCCGTATGAGGGAGTTCGAACAGATGGAGATGCAGTACTTTGTTGCCCCAGGTACTGAAATCGAGTGGTACGAACACTGGAAAGAGTTCCGTATGAAGTGGCACCGTGCCCTTGGTTTTGGGGACGAGAACTACCGTTTCCACGACCATATTAAACTGGCGCACTACGCTAATGCGGCTGCCGATGTTGAGTTTAACTTTCCATTTGGGTTTAAAGAGGTGGAGGGTATTCACTCTCGCACGGACTATGACCTAAGCCGCCATAGCGAATTCTCTGGCAAAAAAATTACTTACTACGATACTGAGCGTGGCGAGAGCTACGTGCCTTATGTTGTGGAAACCTCTATCGGTGTTGACCGTATGTTCCTGCAAGTGCTTTCGGCGTCGTATAAAGAAGAAAAGCTAGAAAATGGTGAAGACCGCACAGTGCTAAAATTCCCTGCTGCACTCGCTCCGATTAAAGTAGCAGTGCTTCCGTTGATCAAAAAACCTGAACTTACAGAGGTTGCCAGCAAAATTGCTGCCGAACTTAAGTTTGACTATACCGTACAATACGACGAAAAAGACTCGATTGGTAAACGCTACCGCCGCCAAGATGCCATTGGTACTCCACTGTGTGTGACTATTGACTTCGAAAGCTTGGAGGATGAGTGCGTAACAGTTCGTTACCGTGACACTATGGAGCAGAAACGTGTAAAAATCAGCGAACTCTCTCAACTAGTTGAAGCTGAGGTTACTATGCGAAAACTATTCAAGAAACTTCAATAAACACACATAACCACTAAAACCAAAATGCTATGAAAAAAATTGTTTTAACTCTCTGCCTATTTGCTATGTCAACAATGGCTTATGGTAGCAACCTAACCATCAATTCTGAATCATCTAAACCTGAGCTAACTCAGCAACATCCACGAGATGATCGCAAGGACGACCACCGAGATGATCGCAAAAAAAAGACAAACTACTACGAAAGATACGAGAAACAAGAACTCGAAGTTAAAAGACTTTACAGAGAACTTAACGAAGAAAGAAACGGCTCTCGCAGATACAACGAGATTAAAAGAGAATTTAACGATGCTCAAGTTGACCTTCGTGAAATCAGAACCACTGCAAAGCGCAATGACGTGAGAATTACTGCCTCGAAGTGGGAAACTGTTAAGGTTAGATAGTAAATTAAGGGGAGGTGCTTCGTATAGAAGCACCTCCTTATAAAAAAAACATAAAAAACTATGAAAAAAATTATCCTTACACTTTGCCTATTTGCTGCAACAAGTATGGCTACTCAAACTCTTAGTGCTGCTGAAACTAACAAAACTGAACTTAGTGCTCAACAACCTAAAAACAACAACCAAAAAGACTCGAAAAGCAAAAAGACTAACTACGCTTCGGAGTACACAAAACAAGAAACTGAAGTTAAAAGACTCTACAGAGAGCTTAACGAAGAGAAAAATAACTCTCGTAAATACACTGAGCTTAAGAAAGAATTTAGCAGTGCTCAAACAGAACTACGCTCAATCAGAACCACTGCAAAGCGTTATGATGTAAAGATTACTGCATCTAAGTGGGAAACTGTTAAAGTTAAATAAAAACCATTAATCATTAACCAATCTAAAAAACCAATGAGAAAAACAATTTTGACTATTTGTCTATTTGCAATGACAAGTATGGCGTGTGGAAGTGTGAATGCTATTGATTCTTCGATTTTTGAACTTAGTACGCAACAGCCTACTAACAACAAAAACGACAAGAACGACTCTAAAGATGACTCGAAAGATGACTCTAAAAAGAGTGTTAACTACGAGGCTGAATACACAAAACAAGAGGCTGAAGTTAAAAGAATTTACAACGAACTAAGTAACGAGAAATCAACATCTCGTAAATACACAGAACTAAAAAGCGAACTACAAGAAGCTCAAAAAACATTGAAAAGCATCAGAACGACTGCTAAGAAAAACGATGTGAAGATTACTGCTTCTAAGTGGGAAACAGCTAAAGTTAAATAGAAGACTAAAATGGATTTTACAAAGTATATTGACGAACTAATTGAGCTAGCCATTAAAGAAGATATTGGTGACGGTGACCACACCTCCCTTGCTACAATCCCCCCACAAAAACGTGGACGTATGCAACTGCTCATCAAACAAGATGGTATATTGGCTGGAGTGGATATTGCACGCCGTGTCTTTGAACGCCTCGACAGCTCTGTGGAGTTTGAGAGAATCATTGAAGATGGCACTGCTGTTAAGGTTGGCGATATTGCATTCTACGTTAGTGGCACAGTGCGCACTCTGCTGCAAGCTGAAAGAATCGTTCTCAATATTATGCAGCGAATGAGTGGCGTTGCTACCCAAACAAGCATCTACGCTAAAGAACTACTAGGACTTAAAGCAAAGGTGCTAGACACCCGTAAAACCACCCCTGGAATGCGTGCGCTCGATAAGATGGCTGTGCGTATTGGCGGAGGTGATAACCACCGTATGGGGCTGTTCGATATGATTCTGCTTAAGGATAATCACATTGACTTTGCTGGTGGTGTTGGGGCAGCACTTTGTAATACTAGGGAGTATCTGGCTGCCAATAATAAGGAACTAAAGATTGAGATTGAGGTGCGTACGCTTCAAAATATTGATGAGGTTTTTGAGGCAGGTGGAGCTGACAGAATTATGCTCGATAACTTCTCGGTGGAGATGACTCGCACTGCTGTAGAGAAGATTGCTGGGCGTGCCGAGGTAGAGACTTCGGGAGGCGTTACACTATCAACACTAAGGTCATACGGTGAGTGTGGTGTGGACTTTATTTCAGTTGGGGCACTAACCCACCAGATTAAGAGTCTAGATATGAGTTTGAAGTATCTGTCATAGGAATATGTACTAAATAATTGTGGGGCAATTTCAGTGATTCTGGAGTTGCCCCACTGCTTTTTGCAATTAAACGAAGTATTTCGCACTTTTCGCTTAGATATTACAGCCTTTTAATGGTGTGAATAAATGAAATCAACTTATTTTTTGTACTTTTGCACCATTATTCATCAAAAAACAACACTATGCCACTTTCAAGTTTACTACAAAGTACAGCCGACACAGTTTCAAATGCAGCAGACTCAACCGCCACTGCATTAGACAAAATTCAAGGAGCTGTTTCACAATTCTCATCAATGTCGACCGAAGAGCTTATCAACTGGGGAATCACTAGCCTTACTAGTGTTGCAAGTAAAATCCTACTCGCACTACTTATTTACATAGTCGGCAGGTGGCTAATTCGCAAACTTGTAAAGGGTATGAAGCGCATCTTCTTGCGCAAAGATACCGACGTCTCTCTTAGCAAATTTATAATCAGTTTGGTGAACATCTCACTCTCTATCATATTGATTCTAACCACTATTGGCGTACTAGGCATTAACACTTCGTCGTTCCTTGCCATCTTTGCATCGGCAGGTCTTGCTGTTGGTATGGCACTGAGCGGCACATTGCAGAATTTCGCAGGCGGGGTTCTTATCCTGATACTGAAACCCTTTAAAATCGGTGATGTAATTGAGACCCAAGGATATGTTGGTACAGTCAAGGAAATATCGCTATTCAGTACGTTGGTCAACACTGTTGATAATAAGATGATTATCATACCTAACGGGCCACTCTCTAACGACACTATCAACAACTACTCTAAGGAGAGCACACGTAGGGTTGAGTGGGTAATTGGTGTTGCATATGGCACGGACTATGACAGAGTTAAGGAAGTGATATTGGAGGAGATTAATGCATCAGAGATGGTTTTGCAGGACATTCCACCGGTGGTAATGCTGAAGGAGTTGGGCGATAGTTCGGTGAATGTAACACTCCGTGCGTGGTGTAAGTCAGATGATTATTGGACTCTTTTCTTCGATATGAATGAGATAATCTACAGGCGTTTTAATGCCGAGGGCATAGAGTTCCCATTCCCACAACTCGATGTGCATTTGCGCAAGGAGTAGACCGTATAGTTTACATAAAACACAAGATAGGCAGGGTTGACTTTTGCAACCCTGCCTATCTTTTTAGATGCTAAATTCACGGGGGCGATCAAGCCCCCGTGCCCTAAAGTGTATTAAAATTCTTATTCTGGAATATAAGTAAAGTCAATAGTAGGGTATCCACCCTCAACAACTTTCCATCCATAAGCTTTCTCATCAGGAGAGCCATTATTATATGTTTTTACATTATCATTTAATTTATCAACAAAACCTTGTTCTTGCATCTCTGCTGTTGTCATTGATGTAGCTGTTACAGTTCCAGCTACCTTCATACCATAAGCGGCAGTTGAAAAACTTTTATCAAAATAGCAATCAGAAATTACATTTGATGTATTATAGTCTTGAAAACCTGTAATACTACCTAAATAGCTAGTCGTTTTTGTAAGTTTACCAGCATTAAAGCAGTTATGAATTGTCCCTGCATTGTTGAAACCTGCAATACCTCCGACATAACTTTTTATTGAAATACTACCAAAATTCGCACAATTTACTACACTACCTTGACCTTGATTAAAAGAACAAATTCCTCCAGCATAGCTATTTGATCCGTTGACAGTAGCCTTATTAATACAGTTAATTATTGTGGAACCGTTATTATAAACTGCTATACCAGCAATATTAGAACTAAAACCATCACTTTCCATTGTATTTTTCACAGTACCATCAACAATAAGATTTTTTACAACTGCGCCATCTTTTATATAACCAAAAAATGCTTGGTAAGATGTAGTAGCATCAATATACAAACCAGAGATAGTATGTCCACCACCATCAAAATTACCTTTAAATGTTTTAACACTTGAATATCCAATAGGTGTCCATTGGTTACTAGCATCTCCTTTAAGGTCAATATCTTTAGCTACTTTGTAATATACACCAGACTGACTATACCCTATATTTACATTTGCCGCTAGATTCTCTAGGTGAAGAGCTGATGTGATTAGGTATGGACTCTCTTGTGTACCTTTTCCTTTCATATCAAAGACAACAGTGAACTCAGTTTGAGAATACATATATACAGTTTCACTTACCCAACCTTCGTACCAAGTTTGGTCTTCTGGGGTAGTTACTTCCCAAGAATCAACGTCATCAACCCAGATCTGAGCCTCTTCGCTAATTTCGCCCGATACGAAGTAGAACTTAGGGGTCATACCCACTACATCGGTTCCGCTACCAAGGCTTACGTTAACACCACCCCAGCTATTGCCAGAGGTGTAGAAATCGGTTGCAGTAACCTCGCCAGCGTTTACAATCAAAGCTGCTTTGCCACAGTTTTGGATAGTTACATTTTCGAGCGATGCCTCCGAAGCGTAAACTGTCATACCATTATTTGTAACAGTAGCACCGTCTTGTTCGATGGTAAGGTCTTTAACCACAACACCTGAGATATGGTTGTCTTCACCACCGATAGTCAGCACGTTGTTTTTACTACCTTGTCCACTGAGGGTAAAGCCTGCACCGTCAAGCACAAAGTTAGATTTTGTGATAGTTACAAGGTCAAGATTCGTTGCGTCAACACCAGAGATGTTGTTTTTAAAGATTGCGCCATCGTATTTACTGATAACGTCAGTAAGTTCTGCGACAGTCGATACTCCGTAGTAAACTTTTGATATAGTATTATCGTAGTTGATAGTTTCCACTGTGCCATAAACTACCACATTACCAGCGTTAACGTTAAGGGTGCCGATTGATGCGCCCTCTGCCACTACGAAAGTGCTGCCGCTAGCTGATTCAGTTACTGTTTTTGCTTCACCGTTAAAGACAATGTGTGCGTTTGGTAGGTTGATATTAAGGTCTTCGAACTCAACGCCCGCTGGAGCAGTGATGTTTACTGTTCCGTCATAGGTAGATTCATCACCTGATTCTGCACCACCGAATGAGATAGCAGCATCAGTGTCAACACTCTCGAAAGTAACGGTGATAGAAGTTTCGC
>JAWXTM010000013.1:0-40269 GCA_044433505.1 Rikenellaceae bacterium | reverse complement strand
AATGGATTGAAAACAAGCTAAATAATCGTCCTCGTAAAAGACTCGGATACCTCACACCAAATGAAAAATTTAAACAAATTATTAATATGAATTCAGTTGCATTTGCAGGTTGAATTCAGCGCTTTCGGTTTTGCAACCGAAAGATTTTGTCTTTGGATTTTAAGGCAAGGCTGCGCCTTGCTATTGCTCTAGCGGACTGATGCCATCGTTCTTTTGTGAACAAAAGAACCAAAAAACTTTCATTATTTAGTCTGCTATACTACAAGCTATAACTAACTGATAACTTTAATTTCCTAATCAACAAAAAAATGCACCTCCTTTGTTTAATTTTTTATTACTATCTTTACACCATTAAAATTCATACAAAGAAGATGCTCTATATCCACATACCAATATGTACTGCTAAATGCCACTATTGCTCCTTTTATTCGCTGAGTTCAGGGAGTGTCAATCGTGAGAAGTTAATCGAAGCACTCTGCGGTGAGATAGCAAGTAGGGCAGACTTGCATAGTGAGCCTCTCGACACCATCTATTTTGGCGGCGGTACTCCCTCGGTTCTCTCAAAAGTAGAGCTGCAACAAATTTTCAACACCATTAACGCCAACTACAATACCTCTCAGATTGAGGAAATTACGCTGGAGGCTAACCCTGACCATCTCACCATTGAATTTCTATTGGATATAAAAGAACTTGGGGTTAACAGGCTTAGTATTGGTGTGCAATCATTTAACAACACTAGGTTAAAGACTCTTGGGCGTAGGCACACCGCTCAGCAGGCTGTAGATGCTGTAGAGAGAGCAAGAAGAGTTGGCTTTGATAATATATCGGTGGATCTAATGTTTGGCTTTTCGGATTTAAGCTATGATGAGTGGAGAGCAAGTATCCAGAGTGCTCTGGAGTTGGGAGTGCAACATATCTCAGCCTATCAACTCACTATTGAGGATGGAAGTAAGTTTGCCTACTATGGGGTGAAGTGTGCCGATGACCAGGTCTGTTTCGAACAGTATATGACCCTGTGTCAGCAGTTGACTAGTGCAGGGTTTGAGCACTATGAAATCTCGAACTTTGCACTGCCAGAACACCGCTCAAAACATAATAGTGGGTATTGGCAGGGCAAAAAGTATATTGGTATAGGTCCTTCGGCTCACTCTTATGATGGAGCGAGGAGTAGGAGTTGGAATGTGAGTGATGTTTTTGGTTACTTTGAAGGGAAATTACCTACTAGCGAAGATCTTAGCTCAGTTGACTTACACAATGAGTATATAATGACACGTTTGCGCCAAAGTGCAGGGTTTGATGTGTTGGAGTATCAGGGGCTTTTTAAGAGGGAATTGGCTCAAGTAGAGGGGCTTCAAGTTGAAAATGGGCGTGCCTTTATCGAGGAGGAGTACCTCTTTGTTTCGGATGGTATAATGGCGGAATTATTTGCGTAATCAAAATATTATGAGGGAATTAACTTTACAAGAGATTAAAGAGCATCAATTACAGATACTTCAACGTGTGGATAGTTTCTGTAGGGTACACTCACTGAGGTATTCACTGGGTGGGGGCACGCTTCTTGGGGCAATTAGACATAAAGGATATATCCCTTGGGACGATGATATTGATATTATGATGCCACGCCCTGATTATGACATCTTTTTGCGAGAGTTTAAGCTCGAAGGTTTGCAGTGTCGCTCTGGGAATAGCCACGGTAGTTATGAATATGCTTTTGCTAAGATATATGATACCTCGACTGTGCTTATCTCCAGTACGTATGTTAAGGATACTGCGTTAAATATTGATTTATTTCCTATAGATGGAGTGCCTGGTGATAGTGCACAGGCGCAGAAATTGTTAAGCAGGGTCAGCAGGCTTAAGAGTATGCTCTATGTTAAACATACTCGCTATACCCCAAATAAACGGTGGTATATTAGCATTGTTAAATGGTTGTATGTCAAGTTATTCCCGTCGTTCTTACTTCATTTTCAATTAAGGCGAGTACTTAGTAAATATAGGTTTGGGGAGCAGCCGTGCGCTGGTGCTATTACGGGTGTTTATCTTGAGAGAGAGGTTTATGAGTACAGTGTTTTCGAGGGGTATTGTAAGGCAGAATTTGAGGGACAAGAGTTTATGATAATTCAAGCGTACGACAAGTATCTTAGGGAGCATTATGGTGATTATATGGAGTTGCCACCACTGGAGTGTAGAGTGCCTCCACATCAGCAGCAATGTTTTAAAAAGCAATAGCAATAGGGCAAATAAAAGGTTGCGCTTTAGTGTAGTGATACACTAAAGCGCAACCTTTTTAGTTATATATTTCAGGTCTAAAGCAGACTATTCCTCAGAGAAATCATCTACTCCAACACCACATAGTGGACATTCAAAATCTTCAGGAAGATCTTCAAACTTTGTTCCAGCAGCTACGCCACCGTCCTGGTAACCTACGGCCTCGTCATAAACCCAGCCGCATACATCGCATTTGTACTTTTTCATAATTTTTATTGTTTTAATTGTTTGTTTATTTTCTATATATACCTGTATAAGTTTCAGGCGAAAGTTCTTTTAGCTCAGCCTTAAGCTCCTCTGAGATTGGAAGTTCCTCGATAAAGGCAGCAAACTCAGCAGCTCCAATTTTGCTATTCGTACGAGTCAAGTTTTTAAGCTGCTCGTAAGGGTTGGCAATACCCTCACGACGAAGTATAGTCTGAATACCCTCGGCAATTACTACCCACGCATTCTCCAAATCACGTGCCACCGCATCCTTATTGATAAGAACTTTACCCAGACCACGTTGCAGCGATTTAAGAGCAATTAGGGTATGCGCCAATGGCACACCGATATTACGTAGCACAGTGCTATCAGTTAGGTCACGTTGCAGGCGAGATATTGGCAGCTTTGCGCTAAAGTGTTCGTACAGAGCATTTGCTACCCCAAGGTTACCCTCGGCATTCTCAAAATCAATAGGATTTACCTTGTGTGGCATAGCCGACGAACCGACCTCACCAGCCTTAATTTGCTGCTTGAAGTAGTCCGAAGAGATATAGCTCCACATATCACGGCTCAAATCCAAGAGTATTGTATTGAGGCGTTTTAGAGCATCAAAGGCAGATGCCAAGTTATCGTAGTGTTCAATTTGAGTGGTGTATTGCGAGCGAGAGAGTCCAAGTTTTTTGCTCAAAAAGTTATTAGCAAACTCCACCCAATTATGTTCAGGGTATGCAGCGTGGTGTGCATTAAAGTTACCAGTTGCACCACCGAACTTAGCCGATGCAGGTACTCTTTTAAGCTGAGCGAGTTGCGCTTCGAGGCGTTCTACAAAGACCATAAACTCCTTACCAAGAATGGTTGGCGAGGCAGGCTGACCGTGGGTGCGTGCAAGCATTGGCACTGAGCTATACTCCTCGACCATTTCCTTTAGCTTAGCGATAATCACCTCAAAATCAGGAATTATCACCTCATTGATGCCATCCCACAAGGACATTGGTACCGAGGTGTTATTAATATCTTGCGAGGTAAGTCCGAAGTGGATAAATTCGATTTCGCTACCCACGCCAAGTTTTTTGAACTCCTCTTTCAGGAAGTATTCAACTGCCTTTACGTCGTGGTTAGTAGTCGCTTCGATTTCTTTGATTCTATTAGCACCTTCCACCGAAAAGTTGCGGTAAATATCCCTCATACTCTCAAACAGCTCGCTCCTTACGCCACTAAGTTGTGGTAGTGGCAGTTCGCAAAGTGCGATAAAGTATTCAACTTCAACCTTTACACGGTATTTAAATAGTGCAAATTCAGAGTAGTACCCTCCTAGCACCTTTGTAGTTTTTGCATATCTCCCATCAACTGGGGTGACAGCCATCAGACTATTTTCTAGCATTTTTTATTATTTATTTTGTTTTAAATTTTTGGGGGAGATTAGTTTCTAGGTTTTCCCTTACTTTTTAAAATTGGATCTTTTTTGCGTACAATTTCTTCGGCAATGGTATTGCTTTGCAACGCACCACCACCAAGTGCACGGTATAGTTCAATGCGTGCATCAATACAATTTAGGTAGCTATCCACCACTGAGAGTTCTGCATCATAGACACTAGTTTGCGCAACGAGTAGTTCAAGGTAGCTAGTGTAGTCATTAACGAAGAGTTCGCCAGAGTAGTCATACGCCTTGCGTAGGGCATCGAGCTGCACGTTTTGGTACTTCACGATAGAGTCGCAGTTATGGACACTATGCAGAGCATTATTGACCTCCATCACCGCAGTAAAGAGGCTTTGTTGGAACTCTATCTCAGATATTTTAGCTTCAGCCTTGGCTTGTTCAAGGTTCGAGCGCAGTGCACGTCCATTAAAGATAGGTTGAACTAGTCCAGCCAGCGTATTCATAATAATAGAGTGCGAGGTAGTAATCCCCGTTACCGACGCACCGACACCAATATTAAGCGAAGGATATAGTGCTGCACGAGCCGCCATCGAGAGGTAGTGAGCCGAGCGATACTGCATCTCAGCAGCACGCACATCAGGGCGGAATGACAGTAGTTGCACAGGTGTACCCCCTGCAATATCAAGCACTACTGCCTCTTGGTGAATATCGAAGTTAATAGATTCCTCTAGTGTAGTTTTGCCTGCGAGTAGTGCTAGTGCATTTTTAGCAGTCACTATTGCAAGTTGGCAATTAGGCAGAGCAGCCTGCACCTCGGCAAGTTGCGCAATGGCTTGTTGTACTGCCACCTCATTAACCTTACCACTCTCTTTGAAGTCACGAGTAGTTTGCAGATACTCACGTCTATTTTCGATAGCCTCTTGGATGATTCGTTCCTTAGCCTCTAGTGCTGCAATCTCGAAATAGGCTTGAGCAGTTGCAGCAATCAGGCTTTGACGAGCAGCATTGGCAGCCTCCTCGGTAGCCCAGAAGTTAGCTTTCTGTGCCTCTTTGCTAGCATAGAGCCTACCCCAGAGGTCAATTTCCCAGTTTAGGTTAAGCGATGCGCTCAGGTTATCAGAGTATGCGCTACCACTCTCTGAGAGGTTTTTAGTACCCGCATAGTCAGCACCAAAGTTTAGTGTTGGAGCAATCTGAGCACGTGCCGAACGTAGCATAGAGTAGCTCTGGTCGACTCTAAGTACTGCTACCTGATAGTCGAAGTTATTGAGCAGTACGCTATCAATAATATCTTGGAGTTCCTCTACCATAAAGACTTCCTGCCAAGGGGTTTGCGCAACGTTCTGAGTAGTGTCGCAAACAGTTTGGTAGAGAGCGTCTAGTTCCAACTCCTTTGCACTCTTGCTCTCGAATGGTTTCACCACACAGCTGCTAAGTAGTGCTACTAATGCTATATATATAATCTTTTTCATTGTATAGGGGACTTCTAAAAATTGATTTGGTGGATTTGGGATGAGATTTTGTGGTGAGTTTTTGCCGCATTTTTGGTCTAATAGCGGGCTATTTGACCAAAAAAAGGTGAAAAATCAACCAAAATGTCGCCCAAAGGCATCAAAACTATCTATAAAATATCCATTTTTTATTTGTTAAATTTTAGTGGGGTCAATTTTTAGAAGTCCCCTATAATATTATTCTTTGGTTTCAACACGTTTGCTCTTGGTTACCTTTTCGTCTAGCGAGCGGAATATTACGTAAAGTACTGGAATCACAAGCAATCCGAAGAGCGTACCAACGCTCATACCACCAACTGCCGCCATACCAATCGACACATTACCAACTGCCGCCGCTCCCGATGCCAATACTAGTGGAATCATACCAAAGATAAAGGTGAATGATGTCATAAGGATAGGACGAAGACGAGCACGAGCAGCGTCGATAGCCGCCTCACGTATAGAGAGTCCGTGTTCTCTACGAAGTTGAGCGAACTCAACGATAAGGATACCATTCTTCGCCAGCAGCCCGATAAGCATAATCAGCGCAATTTGCACGTAGATATTGTTATCAATACCTGCAAGGCTTACAAAGAGATACACCCCAAAGATACCGCACGCAAGCGATAGCATCACCGCAAATGGGATAATGTAGCTTTCGTACTGCGCTGCTAGAATCAGATAGACAAAGATAAATGATAGCAAGAAGATAAAGGCCGATTGCGAACCGCTACCCATCTCCTCACGAGTCATACCCGAGAACTCATAGCCATAGCCCTGTGGCAGGCTTTCGGCAGCAACCCTCTGCATAGCAGCAATAGCGTCACCCGAAGAGTAACCCTCAGCTGGCGAACCATTCACCGTTGCTGAGCTAAAGAGGTTAAAGCGAGATAGTGATTCCGAGCCATAGACCCTCTTGAAATCAACGAAGGTATTAACTGGCACCATCTCACCCTTACTATTCTTAACAGTAATGGTCGAAAGAGTCTCGATATTAGACCTATTGGTAGCCTCACTTTGAACCATCACACGATAGTACTTAGTAAATCTATTAAAGTCAGAGGCCTGCGACGAACCGTAATAGACCTGAAGCGTATTAAAGATGTCGTTAATGCTTACACCCATTTGCTTAGCCTTGTCAACATTAACATCGAACTCATACTGAGGGAAGTTAATGTTAAATGAGCTGTATGCAAAGCTAATTTCATCCTGAGCGTTAAGATCTTTTAGGAAATCTTGTAGCACGGTATAGAATTTTTCGGTTGTTCCACCCCCTCTGTCCTGAAGCTGCATCTCAAACCCGTCGGTCACAGAGAAGCCCGATACGGTTGGCGGAACAAACATACGAATCTTAGCCGTCTTGATATGCTCTACCTTTTGTTGCAGTTCTGCCATAACATCAGTTACATTCACATCGGGGCGTTCTCCCCAATCTTTCAGCGTAAATACTGCTAGACCATAAGATGGTGAGCTAGTACCAGTCACCAACGAAGTGCCACTAACCGTTAGGTTATCAACAATTACATCAATAGTATTTGCAGCTTCCAGTACTTGGTCAATCACCTCTTGTGTGCGTTCAGAAGATGAGCCTGCTGGCAGGGATATATCAACAAACAACACCCCCTGGTCTTCAGTCGGGATAAAGGCTGTTGGAGTAGTCATAATCAACCAATAGACACCAAATCCGAAGAACAGTAGCATCGCAATAGGAATTATCTTGCGCTTAAAGAAGAAGCTAAGTGTCTTAACATACTTACGTGTAAGCGAGTCCAGAGCAGCGTTGAAGCCTTTGAACAGACGTTGAGAGAAGGTCTTTTTGCCATCTTCTCTTGGTGGTTTAATAAGCAGTGTACAGAGCACTGGCGAAAGGGTCAGCGCATTGACAGCCGAAATTACGATTGCGATTGCAAGGGTCAGCGCAAATTGGTTATAGAAGACCCCTGTTGGCCCACCCATAAAGGTTACTGGAAGGAATACCGCAGCCATTACAAAGGTAATAGAGATGATTGCCCCTGTGATATCTTTCATAGCCGAAACGGTCGCCTCTTTGGTATTTCTAAAGCCCTCGTCGTGCATCTTGGCGTGGACGGCCTCCACGACGACTATGGCATCATCCACCACAGTACCGATTGCCAGAACCAGCGCAAAGAGCGTTAGGATATTGAGCGTAAAGCCCATAGTCAATAAGAAGAAGAATGTACCCACGATTGACACAAGCGCAGCAATGGTTGGAATCAGCGTACTCTTAAAGTCTTGCAGGAAGACAAATACCACGATTACCACAAGTATAAATGCTTCGAGGAAGGTGTGTAGCACCTGCTCGATAGATGCGTCCAAGAATTTGTTGGTATCATAAGGGATGCTATATTTCATACCCTCTGGGAAGCTCTTTTGCGCCTCCTCTAGCACCACTTTAACATCATCCACAATCTGCTTAGCATTAGTTCCTGCCATCTGATAAACCGAGAATGCTGTACCAGTATATCCCTTAGATTTAGATTGAATGGTGTAGTTAAATGCACCAAGTTCAACTCTAGCAACATCCTTTAGATAAAGGATTTTGCTATCATCAAGGGCTTTGACAACAATATTTTCGTACTCCTCGGGTAGTGTAAACTTACCTTTGTACTTAATAGTATAGGTAAGGCTTTGCTCGGAATTCTCACCGAATTTACCAGGAGCAGCCTCAATGTTTTGTTCTTGAATGGCGGCAATCACCTCGCTTGGCATAAGGTTATATGCAGCAAGCTTCTCAGGCTTTAGCCATATACGCATCGAGTAGTCCTTAGCCCCAAAGATTGAAACCTGACCTACACCCGATACACGTTGTACCTGAGGGTAAATGTTGATACGTACGTAGTTCTCAACAAATGTACCATCATAGTCTGGGTTTTCGGAGTAGAAGGCTACCATCATCAGCTGTGAGTTCTGAGATTTCTCAGTAGTCACACCATATTGGGTAACGGCACTAGGGAGTTTACTAGTTGCGGCCGACACACGGTTCTGCACGTTTACACTTGCAAGGTCGGGGTCAGTACCCAACGAGAAATAGACCTTAATAGAGCTACTACCGTCATTCGAAGCCGTAGAGGTAATATAGGTCATATTCTCCACGCCATTGATTTGTTCTTCGAGCGGTGCGTTAACGCTCTTTAGCACTACTTCTGCATTTGCACCCTGATAAGTGGTCGATACGCTCACCATTGGCGGAGCAATATCTGGAAAGAGTGTAATAGGTAGTGACATCAGCCCTAGTACACCTAGTAGCGAGATGATAATGGAAAAGACTGTGGATAGCACAGGTCTATTGATAAATTTTTCTACCATTTTTATGTTTGATTTATTAATATGTTACTTAAATATTGCTCAACACACTTCCCCTACTCTTGCTCCCCCTACTCTTGCTCTCCCTACTCTTGCTTCCCCTATGCCAACTGTGCTAGGGCTTTTTGGGCTTGTTCGGCGTTTAGAACTTTACCGTGATACTCGTTAGTATCTTCCATAAAGTCAACACCTTTACCCATAATGGTACGAGCTTGAACCATAACTGGTTTGCCACATCCTGTGATTTCTTCTTTGGCAAGTCTAAGGGTAGTTTGGAGTGCCTCCATATCGTGACCATCAACCTCGATTACCTCCCAACCAAACGATTCGAAACGCTCTCTTAGGTTTTCCTGACCCAATACCTCTTGGCAAGTTCCGTCGATTTGTTGGTTGTTGAAGTCTACAATCGCTACAATATTATCAATCTTGCGAGCTGCAGCAAATTGCATAGCTTCCCAAACTTGCCCCTCTTGAAGCTCACCATCACCCATCATAACGAAGACTCTAGAGCTATCGCCATTCATCTTCTTTGCAGCAGCGTGACCCACTGCCACCGAGATGCCCTGACCCAATGAGCCAGTTGCTATACGCACTCCCTCTAGTCCATACTTTGGAGTTGGGTGACCCTGTAGGCGGCTACCAAGCTCTCTAAAACTCTTTAGCTCTTCGGTTGGAAAGAAACCACGACGAGCCATTACACTGTACAGCGCAGGTGAGATGTGACCATTACTAAGATAAAAAATATCTTCGCCCTCAGCCTCCATCGAGAAGTTCTCAACGCTAAAGTCCATAACGTCGAAAAATAGTGCAACCATTACATCGGTAGCTGACATTGACCCACCTGGGTGACCACTCTTCGCAGCGGTAGTCATTTCGATAATATCACGTCTTACTTGTTTTGCAACGTCTTGTAGTTCTAAAGTTTTCATTATAGTTATTTTGTTTAAAGATTTTCAGTTAGTTTTTGTACTACTCTTAGATTTGCAAAGAATTCTTTTGCAAAGACTCTCACCACAGTGTAGAACGGAATTGCTAGCAGCATACCGAGTATCCCACCAGCATAGCCAGCCATAAGTATCACCACAAAGATTTCCAGAGGGTGAGCCTTCACAGAGCTTGAGTATATATAAGGTTGTAGTATAATATTGTCAATGAGTTGGAATACGCCCAACACAATAGCTATCTCCCAGACAACTTCCCAAGCCGAGCCGAGTAGTATTTCAGGTTGCAGAACACCTATTGCCAAGGCTATCACTGCGCCAATTAGTGGGCCGATATATGGGATTACGTTCAGTGCGCCAGTAATTGCACCAATAATCATAGCCGTAGAGAAGTTCATACCCAAGAAGTAGAGCGAGAAGCCTACCAACACAAACTTAATGAGCGACTCCACGCAGATGCCAATAAAGTAGCGTCCAAGTAGCGTTACTGAGGATTTGATGGCTCTACGAACATTATCTTCGTAGCGTTTAGGCAGAAGTGTCACCACCATATTCGAAAAGAGCTTATCGTCCTTTAGGAAGAAGTACGAAATGAATGTGATACAGAAGATCGCCATTACAAAGTCCAGAGCAAAGGTAGTAATACCGCTTACCACACCCCTTAAAGAACCACTCTCGAACATTGGAAGTATTCGAGTTCTAAAGATTTCTTCGATCGAGAAGCTCGGTATATTGAATGTTTCCTGCACCCACCTATCAATCGAGCCAAGCTCACCGCTACATACTGTAACCAAAAAACCACTATCCATATTCTGGAAGTAGCTTACATTGTCCGAAAGTGATGGTAGCAGCACCAAACAGAGCGAAATAAATAGGATAAGCAGCGCAATGAGCACCACCATAGCAGAGAACCATCTAGGAGTTCTCCATCCCCAGAAGTTGACCCTTTCGAGCAGTTTTACTAGCGGCCCTCCGATAAATGAAACAGCAGCAGCCCCCAAAACATAGTACACCACGGTATTGAAATACCATAGCAAATACCCAGCAATTAGAACGCCCAGTATAGCAACTATTATTTTGTACGGAGATGTTGAGCTAGTATTCATTTGTTATTTTTTACTTAAGGGGACTTCTAAAAATTGATTTGGTGGATTTGGGATGAGATTCGAAGGTGAGTTTTTGCCGCATTTTTGGTCTAATAGTGGACTATTTGACCAAAAAAAGGTGAAAAATCAACCAAAATATCGCCCTGGTGGCATCAAAACCTATTTCTTTACATCCTTTGTTATTTGTTAAATTTTTGTGGGGTCAATTTTTAGAAGTCCCCTTAAGGTGAGCAAGGATGGTTTGCGTACCAGTCACCACCTCACCAATATTCACTGCAACCTCAGTGCCCAATGGCATAAATATATCCATTCTCGAACCGAACTTAATAAAGCCACACTCGCTGCACTGTCTAGCCGTTTGCCCCTGAGCAGTGCGGTTGACAATTCGTCGAGCCAAAAAGCCTGCAATTTGGCGGAACAATACTTTATGCTCACCAGTATTTACAACCGTTGTGGTACGTTCATTAATTTCCGAGCTTTTTTCAGCCCACGCCACCAAGTATTTTCCCTTATGGTACTTAAAATACTCAATCTCACCACCCACAGGAAACCAATTAACGTGCACGTTATTCACTGACATAAAGACCGAAATCTTTAGTACATTTTCCTTTAGATACTCGCTTTCGAAGACCTCGCCAATTTCCACCACCTTACCGTCACAAGGCGAGTAGATTACTTTTTGGCTGAGTTCAGGAGTTTCACGGTGCGGAACTCTAAAGAATCTCACCACAAATAGCGTAATGATTAGTCCAGCGATTGCAACAAAGTATCCTACCCAAGGTGTCCACCAAAAGCATAGTGCCGAAATTGCCAAATAAAGCAATACAGCCACTGTTATGATAATGTAACCTTCTTTATGTATTTTCATTATTAGTTTTATATTAAATCAAAAAGTGTAATTGATATGTAAAAAAGTATTGTAGCGAGTAATGTAGCGTCGAATCTATCGAGCATCCCACCGTGCCCAGGCAGCATTTTGCCACTATCTTTCACTCCAATTCTGCGTTTAAAGTAGCTTTCCAACAGGTCGCCTAGCACTGCACCAAGGCTCACAATAAGCCCCACTATGCACCATTTACCGAGCGTTATGCCCTCCAGTACGCCATTAATATTTCCGATAGAAGGGTTCAAGTAGTACCATCCAACAGCTATACCAATGGTCGATGCGACCCCTCCAAAGAAACCCTCCCAGCTCTTTTTAGGTGAGATTTTCGGAGCCATCTTATGTTTTCCAATAGAGATGCCCACTAGAAATGCCCCCACGTCATTACCCCACACCATTGTGAGCATCATAATGACAAGTGGCCAGTGTGGCGCAAGCTCAAAGATTAGTGCTATTGAGGCTGCGATATAAAGAGTGCCACCCACTGCCCACAGAGCTTTAGACTTTAGTGAATGGTTGAGTAACAGTGTAAAAAACTCCCAGAGGCTCAGTATTCCTACCACCCCCCAGAGGATATAGTACCACACGTTTTGCGAGGCAGTGCATTCCAGCAATACCCACACAAAGACTATCCCAACAAGGGTGCGTACTATCAAGTTTCTCATAAAGTATTAACCCTTAACAGCGATTGACTCGATTTCAACTTTCACTCCTAGTGGAAGTTTAGCCACTTGGTAGCAAACACGTGCAGGGAAAGGTTCGCCATAGAACTCGCCATAAACTTTGTTCATAGCAGCAAAGTCGTCCATAGAGCTAAGTAGTACGGTTGATTTAACCACATCACCCTTAGAGTATCCAGCCTCTGTAAGGATTGCGAGGGTGTTTTTTAGCGACTGAGCAGTCTGTTCTTCGATGGTCTCAGGCACACTATTTGTAGCTCCGTCAACTGGCAGCTGTCCAGAGATATAGAGAGTTCCAGCAGCCTCGACTGCTTGTGAATAAGGCCCTACTGCCGCAGGAGCTTCTTTAGCTGAAATAATACGTTTCATACGTTTTTATCTTTATAATTTAAATTTTTTACTTACCTTTGAAAACACAAATGTACGAATTTTTATGAAAAATCAACTATTTATTTTATTATTACTTCTTTTTTTTGGTGCAATTTCTCATTCTTGTTGCAGTCCGTGTCGTGCCTCTGCGCCGATTATTGGAGAGCTTGAGAGCGGTTGCTGGAAATTAATAGAAGTAAATCTTAATCCAGTCGAAGAGAGTGAAATTTTCGTTACGTTTAATGCCGAGCAGAAGACTATAAGTGGCACAGCACCTTGCAATAGCTTTTTTGCGAGCTACACGCTTTTTAATGCAAAGGGTTTGGAGCGCAATATCGAGTTCAAGAATAGTGGTGCAACGATGCGGATGTGTCCTGATAGCGAGCAGGAGGAGGCATTTATTGGGGTGCTCCCTAGCGTTTATAGGGTCAAGTTGGAGGGGAAGAGTTTGTTGATGATAGATTCTCAGGAGCGTCTTGTAGCGGTCTTGGTGAAAGTTGAATAATTTTTAGGGGGAGGGGTTTATGCAGAAGGTAGCTAGTATTATCACTCGTGGGATAGATTTTTTCTACTTCCCTTTTTTGCGTAAATTTCTAGATATTAAGACCTTTAGGTATGCTGCGGTGGGGGGATTGAATCTTGGGTTCGGCATAGTTTTTTATTGGTTTCTTTATAATTTTGTACTTCAAAAGCAGGATACGGATTTCTTTGGGTTGGTGACTATTTCAGCTCCAGTACTTGCTTTTCTTATAAATTTTGTGGTAACATTTTTTAGTGGTTTTTGGCTGAGTCGCACCATTGCTTTTGGTGATTCAACGGTTAGGGGCAGGGTGCAGTTGGCACGTTACTTGGCAGTAGTTGTGGTAAATATTGCTATTAATTATTTTGGTATTAAGTTATTGGTAGAGTTTTTTGAGTTTTACCCGACTCCGTCTTATATGTTGTTACAGTGTTTGACTGTGACCATTAGTTATTTGTCATCTCGTTATTACACTTTCAGTGTTTAGTTTGTTATAATGCAAGTTAGAGCAGACTAACATAATGAAAGTTTTTTGGGTGCCGCTGGGCACACCAGATGATTTAGTCTGCTATAGCTTGTAGTAAAACAAACTAAGTAATGAAAGTTTTTTGGTTCTTTTGTTCACAAAAGAACGATGGCAGGCGGTATGCTAACGAACTAAAAAAGTTTTGGGGGTTTGGGCGAAGACCAAACTGGAAAATCGAAGATTTTCCTCCCAAACCCCCAAAGCTAGAGTTCTATTGTATTGCGGGGACATCTAAAAATTGACCCCACTAAAATTTAATAAATAAAAATTGGATATTTTATAGATAGTTTTGGTGCCTTTAGGCGATATTTTGTTGATTTTTCACCTTTTTTCTCTCGAATAGCCCGCTATTAGAGATAAAATGCGGCAAAAACTCACCTTCAAAATCTCATCCCAAATCCACCAAATCAATTTTTAGAAGTCCCCTTGCTTTAGTTTAAGCTTGTAGTATTACAAACTAAAATGATTAAAGTTTGTAATACTACAAGCTCTAACAAACTCTGAGCATCCAACCTCCCGAAAGTAACCCCCCCCCTAAAAAAAACTAAAACCAAAAACTATAGCAATACCATATAAATAAACAAATCACCAACAAAATGTAAAATTGCACCAAAAAAATTTGTACTTTGAATTAGAAGTTATATCTTTGTATCCGAATATACTGTTAAAACGCTAACACTAAATTTAATTTCTATACAACAAAAACAAACTCAAAAAAAACAAATTATGGGTCATTTATTTTCTTCTTCAATCGGTAAGAAACTACTAATGAGTGTAACAGGTCTGTTTCTACTCTTCTTCTTGCTGTTCCACGCAACGATGAACCTCGTTGCAATTTTCTCTCCAGAGGGCTACAATGCAGTCTGCAAATTCTTGGGAGCTAACTGGTATGCACTTGCAGCAACACTAGTTCTTGCAGGTGGCTTCGTAGTGCACATCTTTATGTCTATCGTTATTACCCTTGGCAACCGTAAGAGCCGTGGTAACCAACGCTATGCAAAGGTTACTCGCCCTAAGGAAGTCTCTTGGGCTAGTAAGAATATGTTCGTACTAGGTGTGATCGTTGTTGGCTTTATCGGTCTTCACTTGTACCAATTCTGGGCAAAAATGCAACTCGTTGAAATTATGCACGGTCACGGCTGGCAGGCTGCTGGTATGCTAGACCCAACTGACGGTATGTACTTTATTCAGTACTACTTTAGCCAACTATGGGTGGTGATTTGCTATATCGTATGGCTTGGTGCACTTTGGTTCCACTTGAACCACGGCTTTTGGAGTGCGCTTCAAACAATTGGTTGGAACAACCAAACTTGGTTGCCACGCCTTCAAACTATCGGTAAGTGGTTCTCTACTATCGTAGTGTTGATGTTTATTGCAGTAGTTGTTATCTTCTACGTTCGCTCACTATGCTGCGGAGGTGCTTGCTAGGCTAGAAGTCATTAGGAAATTTTAAATAAATCATAAGAAATGGAACTTATATCGAAAATCCCTGCTGGCCCAGTTGCTGAGAAATGGGGTAAGCATAAGGCTGAAATCAAAGTTGTTTCGCCTGCAAATAAACGTAAATTAGATGTTATCGTAGTTGGTACAGGTCTTGGTGGTGCTTCGGCAGCAGCTTCACTTGGCGAACTTGGCTATAACGTAAAGATATTCTGCATCTCTGACTCTCCACGTCGTGCGCACTCTATTGCTGCACAAGGGGGTATCAATGCTGCAAAGAACTACCAGAATGATAATGACTCGATTTATCGCCTATTCTACGATACTGTAAAGGGTGGTGACTATCGTGCTCGTGAGGCAAACGTATATCGTTTGGCTGAGGTGTCTAACCTGATTATCGACCAATGTGTTGCACAAGGTGTACCATTTGCTCGTGATTACGGTGGGCTACTCGACAACCGCTCTTTTGGTGGCGCGCAAGTAAGCCGCACCTTCTATGCTCGTGGTCAGACCGGTCAACAACTTCTACTTGGTGCTTATGCTGCGCTTAACCGCTCTATCGCCAAAAAACAAGTTGAAAGCTACACTCGTCACGAAATGTTGGATCTAGTTATGATCGACGGCAAGGCTCGTGGTATTATTGCTCGTGACTTGGTTACTGGCGAAATCAAGAAATTTGGTGCTCACGCTGTTGTTATCGCTACGGGTGGTTACGGTAACGTATTTTTCCTAAGCTCAAACGCAATGAACTGTAACGGTTCTGCTGCTTGGCAATGTTACAAGAAAGGTGCTGGTTTTGCAAACCCTTGCTTCACTCAGATTCACCCAACTTGTATCCCTGTTCACGGTGACCAACAATCTAAACTTACTCTTATGAGTGAGTCGCTTCGTAATGACGGTCGCATCTGGGTTCCTAAACACGAAAAAGATGTTAAGGCTCTACGTGCTGGTACTCTTAAAGCTTCTCAAATCAAGGAAGAGGACAGAGACTACTACTTGGAACGTCGCTACCCTGCATTCGGTAACTTGGTGCCACGTGACGTTGCTTCTCGTGCTGGCAAGGAACGCTGTGATGCTGGTTATGGTGTGAACGGTACTGGTCTTGCAGTATATTTGGATTTCTCAACGGCTATTAATCGTTTGGGTAAGAATGTTATCGAAGCTCGCTACGGCAACCTATTCCAAATGTACGAAAAAATCGTTGACGTAAACCCTTACGAAGAACCAATGATGATTTACCCTGCTATCCACTACACTATGGGTGGTATCTGGGTAGACTACAACCTTCAAACAACAATTCCTGGTCTATACGCTATTGGTGAGGCTAACTTCTCTGACCACGGTGCAAACCGCCTTGGTGCTTCGGCACTTATGCAAGGTTTGGCTGACGGTTACTTTATCCTGCCTTACACAATCGGCGACTACCTTAGCCACGAAATTCAATCGCCTAAGGTTGACACTACTGACAAAGCATTTGTTGAGGCTGAAAAGGCTATCAATGATAAAATCAATAAACTATTCTCTATCAAAGGTAAACGCTCGGTTGACGACTTCCACAAGGCTCTTGGTCTGATTATGTGGGATAACGTTGGTATGGGTCGTACCAAAGAGGGTCTTGAAAGAGCAATCGCTGAGATTCCTAAACTAAGAGCTGAATTCTGGAAAGACGTAAGAGTACCTGGCAAGGCTGGTGACTTTAACGTGGAAATCGAAAAGGCTCTACGTGTTGCGGACTTCCTAGAGATGGGCGAACTTATGGCTCGTGATGCTCTCAGTCGTGAGGAATCTTGCGGTGGACACTTCCGTGAAGAGTTCCAAACTCCTGAGGGCGAGGCTCTTCGTGATGACGAACACTTCGTATATGTTTCTGTTTGGGAATATAAGGGCGATGATAAAGCTCCTGAACTTCACAAAGAGGCACTTACCTTTGAAAATGTAAAACTAGCACAACGTAACTATAAAGAGTAATACAATAAAGAGATGAATTTTAAATTGAAAATATGGCGCCAAGAATCTCCAAAGAACAAAGGTGCTTTCAAAACATACGAGGTTAAAGATGTGTCGGCTGATACTTCATTCCTCGAAATGATAGATATACTTAATAACGAACTTATTCACCAGGGTGAAGAACCTATCGCTTTTGACCACGACTGTCGTGAGGGTATCTGCGGTATGTGTTCACTATATATTGACGGTAGAGCACACGGCCCAGATGACGATGTGACTACTTGTCAGCTGCATATGCGCAAGTTCAAAGATGGTGACACTATCACTATTGAACCTTGGCGTTCGGCTGCATTCCCAGTAATCAAGGACTTGGTTGTAGAGCGTGGTGCTTTCGACAAGATTCTGCAAGCTGGTGGTTATGTGTCGGTTAACACTGGTGGTGTGCCTGACGCTAATGCAATCCCTATTCCTAAGAAGAATGCGGACATCAGTATGGATGCTGCTTCTTGTATCGGTTGTGGTGCTTGTGTTGCTACTTGTAAGAATGGTTCGGCAATGTTGTTCGTATCGGCAAGAGTTTCGAGCCTTGCTAACCTACCACAGGGTAGAGTAGAGGGTGCTCGTCGTGCTAAAGCAATGGTTGCTAAGATGGATGAACTTGGTTTCGGTGGTTGTACTAACACAAGAGCTTGTGAGGCTGAGTGTCCTAAGGGTATCTCTGTGGCGCACATCGCTCGCTTGAACCGTGAATTCCTTGCAGCTAAATTTAAAGACTAAGAATCTGTTTAAGTTTTTCTTTTCTATAATTGCTTTCGAGAGATGTTGCTTTGATTTTCTCTCTTTACATAAGGCGCATAGTGGTGCCTATGTAACGCAATGCAAAGAGAGAAAAGCGAAGTGACAGATCCTTAGCAAAATAGATAAGAGAAATTTAAACAGATTCTAATAATGGAACTACTCTCTGCTGCACGTGATAAGGCGGTTGGCAGAGCGGCTATTGAGGCTGGTGCTGATGCTCTGTACATTGGTGCTAGCCTCTTTTCTGCTCGCTCTAGCGCAGGCAATTCGCTCGAAGATATTGCTGAATTATGCTCCTATGCCCATAGCTTTGGGGTACGGGTCTATTTGGCACTCAATACTCTGCTAAAGGTGAGTGAACTCCCTACCGCTAAAAAGCTAGCCCTAGAGGCTGTCGAAGCAGGCGTTGATGCTATAATTTTTCAAGACGTAAGAATCCTTGATATGGAACTGCCAGTGGCACTTCACGCCTCTACGCAATGTGCTATTAGTAGTGTGAGTCAGGCTTTGGAGTTTCAGAGGGCTGGGGTTACTCGTATCGTTGTAGAGAGGGGCCTGAGCATAGCTGAGATTCGAGCAATTTGTAGTGCTGTGGATGTTGAGGTGGAGGCATTTGTGCACGGGGCAATCTGTGTGGGGTATAGCGGAGTGTGCTACCTGTCTGAGAAAATTACGGGTAGGAGTGGCAACCGTGGGGAGTGCGCCCAACCGTGCCGTAGCAACTATGACCTGCTAGATGCAGCGGGTAAGGTGGTGCTTATGAATGAACCACTGCTATCGCCACGTGATCTGAACCTCTCACAGAGGCTAGTGGAGCTAAAGCAGGCTGGCGTGACATCCTTTAAGATAGAAGGAAGGCTAAAGGATGAGAGTTATATCACCAATGTAGTGTCGTACTATAATGCAGAGATGAATAGGTTGGGTATGGAGCGTGATTCGTGGGGAAAGAGCCAGATGATTGATTTTACTGCAAACCCTGCGCAGAGCTTTAATCGAGGCTTTACGGAGTGGTTTTTTGATGGGGTGGATAGCAGCAAGCGTGGAGCACTACCCTCGGCAGAGTATGTTGGAGAGGTGCAGAGTCTAGATAAGCGTACCGCTAGAGTGAAACTAGAGAGGGGTATTACCATAGAAAATGGCGATGGGCTGAGCTATTTTTCAGCAAAGAATCAGCGTGGGGGCACAAGGGTTAATCGTGCAGAGGGTGGTTTATTGCATCTGTGGGATAGTGCTGGGTTGGAGGAAGGGATGAAGCTCTACCGTAACTTTACTGCTAAGAGTCGTATGCAAACTCTGCGCAAGATTTCTATTGATATTTGTGTGGGGGATGGGCGTTTGGTGGCAAAAGATGACTATGGTCATAGTGCAGAGCTGAGTTTCGAGGTTACTGAGGTGGCATCGAACAGGGAGCGTGCCGAATCATTGCTACGAGATGGACTTAGTAAGAGTGGTGGCACTATTTTCAGCGTTCGGGAAGTGAGGGTTGAGTGCCAGAAGATGCCGCATTTGCGTATGGCTATGGTTAATGAACTGCGCAGGGAGTTGTTTAAAAGGCTTATGGGGGAGATGACGCTTCCAAAGATGGAGTATAACCCGACTAGTAGCCGTGGGGTAGAGAACATCACCCCAGAGTGGTTAATGCGCTCTAGGCATTGCATATTAAGGGAGTATGGTTTGTGTCTTAAACAAAATAAGGGGATAAGGATGCCTTTGTCGTTATATAATAATGGTGTGAGGTTAGCTTTAGAGTTTGATTGTGGGGAGTGCCAGATGTACATTAAGGAGCATTGCAGCTTGTAGTCATCTTTTTTCTCTATTGTAGTGCTTTAGCTTGTGTTATAACAGACTAAATAATGAAAGTTTTTTGGGTGCCGCTGGGCACACCAGATGACCAAAGTTTGTTAGTGTTTGTAGTATTACAGACTAAATAATGAAAGTTTTTTGGTTCTTTTGTTCACAAAAGAACGAAGGAATCAGTCCGCTAGAGCAATGAGCAAGGCGTATGCCTTGCCTTAAAATCAAAGACAAAATCTTTCGGTTGTACAACCGAAAGCTAGCGCAGACAATCGGCACGGGTCATTACTCTGGTGTATTGCTTTAGTTTGAGCTTGTAGTATTACAGACTAAATAATGAAAGTTTTTTGGTTCTTTTGTTCACAAAAGAACGATGGAATCAGTCCGCTAGAGCAATGAGCAAGGCGTATGCCTTGTCTAAAAATCAAAGACAAAAATCTTTCGGTTGTACAACCGAAAGCTAGCACAAACTCCCAATAAAGTTTTTGGGGGTTTGGAGGAACGACAAACAAAAAAATCGAATGATTTTTTCCAAACCCCCAAAGTTATTGCAATAGTTTTTAGCTCTAGTTTATGGCTCTAGTGTATTGCTCTAGTTTCTGGCTCTAGCTCAGGGGGCGTTTCACCCCCCTGAATCCCCCCGAGATACTTTTTGAGAAGCCAAAAAGTATCCAAAAAGCTTTTGAAGCGTGAAGCGTTCCGTAAATTTCTAGAAAGCTCTGCTTCCCCAGGTCAAAGGTGAGAATTGCCTCAGTGCTTTTTTTGACATTATACTAGCTTAGTTATTTGAAGCCATTTCTATTTTAGCTCTAACAAAAAAACCACGCAATTCTCCCTATTTCTTTTCCTCCCCCTAGGAATCACAACTTAAGAAATTCTACGAAACTCTTCAGGGCTTCGTTTTTGAGTTTGTTCTAATCAGTTTTGAGTAAAATATCTTTGTGCTTGTGTTATTTCAGACTAAAATCATTAAAGGGTCTATGACCCCTCAAGCTTGCTGCGATGACGACGTATCTCAGCCGACATCTCTGCCAACTCCTCTCGTGATAAATGCTCCAATCGCTCCAACTTATCTAGAAACATTGACGCAATCTCCTTCTTCTTCTCCTTATTAAACTCAGTAAAATAACCAATGACCACCGCCGGTATAAACGCCACAACCAATATACCATAAAACGATATAACTACCGTAATAAGCCTGCCAATAAAAGTCGTAGCAACAATATCACCATAACCTATCGTCGTAAAAGATGCAAACAAATACCAGCACGCATCCCAAAATGAATCTATCTCAGGCTCAACCACCTCTACCGCAAAGGCTCCGCACACCAAAAAGAAAACAAATCCCTTTATCATTGCCGTTAACTTAGTCACCCTAAGCACCCTGAAAAGAAGTCGTAGCCTTGCAAATTTCATCTTGTTATTCTATTATTAAATTATTGAGTAACTGCTCTCCAGCTTGTTCTATGGTCAACGATTCGCTATCACTAAACCCACCGCTACGAGTCCTACGCAATTCAGTAAGGTACGCCCCACTATCAAGATTCACGCCAATATCACGTGCCAAACTCCTCACATAAGTGCCCTTCGAACAACTTATACGCAGAGTAACCAACGGCATTTCAATCTTCTCTACATCAATCGAATATATCTCAACCTCGGCAGCCTTAATCCCACTTTCGCTCTCCTCGACACCCTTGCGTGCAAGCTCATAAGCTCGTTGACCATTAATGCGCTTTGCAGAATAGAGCGGCGGCACTTGCATCTGTGTACCCTTAAATTCCGAAGCAACACTGTGTATCATATCCTCTGTGATATGCTCCGTAGGGAAACGCTCCGATATAGGGTGCTCCAAGTCAAACGACACAGTGGTTGCGCCCAACTCCAATGTAAAGAGATATTCCTTAGCCTCGCTTTGTAGTTCGTTTACCTTTTTAGTATCTTTTTGGGTGCATATCACCAAGATACCAGTAGCAAGAGGGTCGAGCGTGCCAGCGTGCCCAACCTTGACACGTTTAGGGTATCCCCCTTTTATCATAATGTTACGCAACTTTCTGACCACATCGGTCGAAGTCCAGCCATAGGGCTTATCAATGTTCAATATCATACAAATAGTGCAATTAAACCTACAATTAGGCAGTATATAGCAAAGTAGTAGAGTTTACCACGGCTAACAATCCTTATCATCACCTTACAGGCAAAGAGTCCGCTTAGGTATGCAGCAATAAAGCCAACCAACAGTGGTAACCCATCGCTCGAAAACGACACCTCACCCCCAATAATATCTAAGAATGCCTCACCCATAATTGGTACTAGTACCATCAAGAATGAGAATTTTGCAAGCGTGGTGCGCTCTTCGCCCAACATCAATCCCGTTGCAATGGTCGAGCCCGAACGTGATATGCCAGGGATTACGGCACACGCCTGAGCAACGCCAATAACAAAGGCATTGCGATAGGAGAGTTCCTTTGGCTTGCGTTTTACAAGACGAGGAATGATATACGATGCCATTAGCAGCCCTGCGGTGACCAACAACATTGCCCCAATAAAGCCTACGGACGCAGAGAATAGTGCCTCAACATCATCTTTAAAGAATAGCCCCACAACCAATATAGGTATCATTGAGAGTGCAATTTTCAGCACATAGCGAGCCTCATTATTATATCTAAATTTGAGTGCACCGCCGAGCAAACGTCCAATCTCGCTCCAAAAAACAGTGATTGTAGCAAGCACGGTAGCGAAGTGCACCATAACTGCAAATGTGGTTGTGCCATTGTTCTCAACTCCTAGGATATTCTCCATCAGAACGAGGTGTCCCGACGAGCTAACTGGCAGAAACTCAGTGAGTCCCTGAACTATGCCCAATATAAGTGCATCTAGTATTCCCATATCAATTTTCTAATAGTTTTTAGGGAATATTGTATCAAAAACAATTCCCTAGAAAAGTTTATAAGGCACAAAGATAGCGTTTTTTTTGATAATTTACCTCTATCTATTTTTGTATGCTACCAGAGCTGCCGAAAGTGCCTCCATCGCACCACGCAATTCCTCTATCTCTAGCACATAGGCAATCCTTATCTCATTTTGCACACACTCCTTAGGGTTACTATAGAAACCTTGCGCTGGCGCAACCATAACGGTAGTGCCATTATAGGAGAATTCTTCGAGCAACCACTTTGCAAAGTCCTCGGCATTGTCGATTGGTAGTGCTGCAATGGCATAGAAAGCTCCCGCTGGGCGTGGTGCAACAACACCCTCCATTTTTGAGAGAGCGTCGATTACAAAATCACGCCTCTTGACATACTCCGCCTTAACATCATCAAAGTAGCTCTGTGGAGCAGCTAGTGCCGCCTCGGCTGCAACCTGCCCCAAAAGCGGTGCACAAAGGCGTGCCTGCCCCATCTTTAATACTGCATTTATAACCTCTTTATTTCTGGTTACCAGTGCACCGATTCTCACACCACACATAGAGTAACGCTTCGACACCGAATCGCACATAATCACATTGTCGTCAACCCCCTCCAACTTTAGTAGCGAGTAGTGCTCAGCATTATCATAACAGAAATCCGAATAGACCTCATCACACAACAAGTACAAGTTATGTTTGATTGCAAGGGATTTGAGAGCCTCGATCTCTTCTTTTGTGTATAGGTAGCCAGTTGGGTTATTAGGGTTACAGATAAGTATGGCGCGAGTATTTGGAGTCAGCAGGCTCTCAAAAGTTTCGGCACTTGGCAGCGCAAAACCATCCTCAATTCGTGCAGTGATAGGCACAATCTTAACCCCAGCCTCCTGTGCAAAACTGTTGTAATTGGCATAGAACGGTTCTGGGATAATAATCTCGTCACCTGGGTTACATATCGCCAACATCGAGAAGAAGAGTGCCTCGCTACCCCCCGTAGTAATAATAATATCGTCAGCGGTGACTCTTAATCCACGTGTACTGTAAAATTCGGCTAGTCCTTTGCGGTACGACTCGATACCAGCTGAGTGGGTGTACTCTAGGACCTTTTCGGAGTAATTCTTAAGAGCCGAGAGCGCAACCTCTGGGCTTTGAATATCAGGCTGCCCGATATTTAGGTGGAATACCTTGGTGCCACGTGCCTTAGCGGCATTTGCAAAGGGCACGAGTTTACGAATTGGTGACTCAGGTAGAGTGTGAGCTATATTTGAGAGCTGTAACATTTTTTTAATTATATTTTGTTTTACAATAAACCATTATACAAATATATGAAAAATAATTATCACTAACAATAGAAATTCAAGATTAATTTTAGGGGACTTCTAAAAATTGATTTGGTGGATTTGTGATGAGATTCGAAGGTGAGTTTTTGCCGCATTTTCTCTCAAACAGCCCGCTATTCGAGAGAAAAAAGGTGAAAAATCAACCAAAATATCGCCTAAAGGCACCAAAACTATCTATAAAATATCCAATTTTTATTTGCTAAATTTTAGTGGGGTCAATTTTTAGATGTCCCCTTTATGGAGTCAGTTTTTATAAGTCCCCTTATTACAAATCATCACTACAAATGTAATAAAAAAATATTATCATTACAATAGGAATTCAATACTATTTATATATCTTTGCAACCGTGAAAGAAAGATTGAAGCTCATATTAACACCGTTTCTAGTAGTACTATTCCTTAGTTACTACGCCTCGGCTACACTCTTTGTCCACTCCCACGTGACGGAATTTGGAGTGGTGACTCACTCCCACCCCTTTTCGGGTGATGCCAGTGGACACTCCCACTCCAGTAATTCATTTGAACAAATTGAACACCTTAGTGCACTATACTTTACAATCTTAGGCATTGCCTTTTGTGTTGCACTATTCGCACTTATAACAAATGTAAGTTATACTCGCAACTTCACCAATAAATATATTGCTTGTATTGAGCACTCTTTTCTTAGAGGCCCTCCTTCTATGTAATTTATCCGCTACCCCCACTTTTTTTTCTTATTAAAAAAAAGGACTTCAATTAGTTATATCTTATTATGATTTTGCATTAATTTACCTAATTGTAGGGGTTGTTGGGTACCTAGATATCTCATTATCTTTGCATTCGAAAACTAACAAAATTAAGGGTATATCAAAAACTACCCTCACTAAAAAAACTTTTATGAAAATTACAAAATTTTTTGCAGCCGTTGCTATGGTTGCATACTGTGGCATAGCTGTGGCTAATGCCGAAAACAATAACAACTACGTATCTCCTTCTGATAGTACAGACCACCTTATGTATGACATCGACGAGGTTGTGGTTAGTGCCACTCGCAACGAAATTACAAGACGCAAAGCGGCAAGTATTGTTGGCGTTGCCTCTCGCAATATGTTTAGCGCAACTGCATCAAATAGTGCTGCCGATGTATTGAACTTCCAACCTGGTCTTAGGGTCGAGTATAATTGTACAAACTGCGGTGTGCCAAGTCTTAGAATCAACGGACTAGAGAGTCAGTACTCTCAAATACTTATTGATAGCCGCCCTGTCTTCAGCTCTCTAGCAGCAGTTTATGGACTAGAACAGCTACCAGAGTCAATGATTGAGCGTATCGAGGTTGTTAAGGGTGGTGGCTCGGCATTGTATGGTGGCAGTGCGATTGCAGGTGTGGTTAATATTATTACTCGCCAGCCAAAGTCTTCGTCGGTGGAGTTCTCAAATACTACTTCGATATATGAGGGAGGTGGAGCTGATATTAATACATCTTTCAACGCCTCGGTAGTGAGCAAAGATTATCGTGCTGGTGGTACAGTCTACGCTACTGTAAGGGATCGTGACAGTTACGACCGTAACGGTGACGGATACTCTGAACTCCCTAAACTCCAAACCAATATGGTTGGCTTTAGAGGCTTCTATAAGCTAAACGAAAACTCTAGACTGACTGGGGAGTACCACTTTGTTGAGGAGTACCGCAGGGGTGGTGACTCGATTGATATGCAACCATTCGAGGTTACCCTTGCCGAAGAACTGAAACACAGAATCAATAGTGGTTCGCTTAAGTATGATTTTACATCTGAGAACCTAAAACACAGAGCCTCGGCTTATATCTCAGCCCAAAATATTGATCGTGATAGCTACTTTGGTACTGACTACTCTTTGGATGCGTACGGTACAACTTTCGATGCAATGATTGTTGGGGGTGGTACTTACACTCTTGATATGGATAACTTCCTCTTTATGCCAGCTGAATTCACAGCAGGTGTAGAGTATAGCAACAACTACCTAAATGATAATATGTTAGGTTATGGCGTTAGTACCAATCAACTTACAGAAGTCTATGGCGTATATGCTCAAAACGAGTGGCGTAATGATAAGTTTGGTCTTTTGGTGGGAGCAAGACTCGACAAGCATAATATGATTGATGGGGTTATTGCCTCGCCTCGCCTAAATGTAAGATACTTACCCGTAGAACCTCTAACACTGAGGGCTAGCTATTCGAGTGGTTATCGTGCTCCACAGGTCTATGACGAAGATTTGCACGTTGGGGCAGTTGGTGGCGAAATATCGCTTATCTCGCTTGACCCAGACCTAAAACCTGAGTATTCTCACTCCGCAACACTCTCTGCCGATTTCTATAAAGGGTATCATAATTTGAGCTTTAATATTACTGCCGAAGGGTTTTATACTAGACTCAACGATGTCTTTGTACTGACCGAAACTGGTCACGATGCAAGTGGCAACCTACTGTTAGAGCGCACAAATGCCGATGGTGCAACTATCTATGGGCTTAACCTCGAAGGGCGTATGAATTTGCTTAATAAGCTTATTGTGAATGGTGGTCTAACTTGGCAAAATTCAACCTACACCGAAGCAGTTGAGTGGAGCGAGGATGTAGAGGCTCAGACCGAGATGTTCCGTTCTCCAGACCTGTATGGTTTCTTGGCGGTGAATTACTTGCCTATTTCGCAGCTTACTATTTCGCCTTCATTGACCTATACTGGTTCGATGTTGGTGCAGCACTGTGCTGGGTATATCGAGCAGGATACGGATGTTACTACGCCTTCTTTTTGGGATATTAACCTTAAGGCGGCGTATGAGTTTAACCTTGGTGGTACTAAGTCGCTAGAGTTGAGTCTTGGTGTTAAGAATATTTTAGATTCATTCCAGAGTGATTTGGATTGGGGTGTAGAGAAGGATGCGGGTTATATTTATGGGCCTATGATGCCTCGTAATTACTTCTTCGGAGCTAAATTCTCATTCTAGAAGTCCCCTCTGAATAAAGAGGCTGGCGAGAGGATTGCATTTGTAATTTCTTGCCAGCCTCTTTGTTTTAGTGGAACTTTATTATGAATTTTCAAAAAGTTATCCTATCTTTGTGGTAAGGAAAAATTCTTAATTTTATGAAACATTTTGAAGATACACACGCCAAGCATCACGATCATAGCGCACTAAAAGTGCAACAAGGCATTGCGCAACCACCGATTGTTAACCCTAACTTTGTCAGAAAACAAAGACGTGAACTCTCAGTAGAAGAATACGTCGAAGGTATTCTAAATGGCAATATTGTGATACTTGGACAAGCTATCACTATGGTCGAAAGTGCGCTTGATAGCCACAAAGAAATGGCGCAAAAAATTATAGAGGGATGTCTGCCATATAGCGGGAAATCTGTGAGAGTAGGCATTACTGGCGTGCCAGGTGCAGGTAAATCAACTTTTATTGAGGCGATTGGTTCGATGGTCACAGGTGAGGGACGCAAGCTTGCGGTACTAGCTATCGACCCATCTTCGCAACGCTCCAGAGGCTCTATTCTTGGGGATAAGACTCGTATGGAGTCTATTTCACATAACCCAAATGTCTTTATACGCCCCTCTCCCTCAGGGAATTCACTGGGCGGTGTGGCTCGCAAGACTCGTGAAACAGTAGTACTTTGTGAAGCGGCAGGTTTCGACACTATCTTTATAGAAACGGTAGGGGTTGGTCAAAGTGAGGTTGCAGTACACTCGATGGTTGATATATTCTTGATGCTTCAGATTTCTGGGGCAGGTGATGAGCTTCAGGGCATTAAGCGTGGGATTATGGAGATGTCCGATATTATTGCAATTACTAAGGCCGACGGGGCTAACGTTGATAAGGCTGGTTTGACTAAGGTGCAGATTGAAAATGCACTAATGTTATTCCCTATGCCTCAGAGCGGCATTCGTCCAAAGGTAATGCTTTGTTCGTCGGTTGAGGGAACGGGACTTAAGGAGCTTTGGGATAGCGTTAAGAACTTTTTGTTAATGACCCAGAATTTCGAGTCAAATAGGGCACGTCAGTCAATGTACTGGATGCGAGAAACTATCAACGAGTCATTGCTTAGTGGCTTTTATAACAGCCCATTGGTCAAGGAGCGTATGGTAGAAATCGAACGGAAGGTATTGTCTAGCGAGCTGTCTCCATTTACAGCGGCTAGCGACCTACTAGATATTTATAATGCATAGACTGGTTCTCTAAAACTCCCCACTAACATAACCCAAAGTCGCAACAGATAGAGCATAACCCCACTGAGCACCCACACGTGCCTTATATGAGGTAAGCCACATTATCTGAGCTGAAAGTACATCAAGCATCGGAATTGCACCCTGCTCATACCTATAAATACTCAACATTAAATTTTCTTGGGCAGTACTTAAATTCTCCTCCCATAGCCTGCACTCCCTATAATTATGCTCCAAGTCATTGACCGCACTTTGTAGCTCCTCGAATATTGTTTGCTCTAACTCTAAGATATTCAGCTCTGCTATGGCAACCCTCCCCTTTGCTTGTGCAACGCTCTTGTGTCGCTTGCCAAACTCAAATATAGTTGCCGAAAAGCTCACGGCAGCTACTCCATATAGATCAATCTTATCCGAGATTAGATTAGGAATAGGAGTCCCATAACTACTGTTTAGTGTTAACCATAGTTGAGGGCTAAAGAGTGATTTTGTAACATTAATATTTTCTTGAGCAAGCCTAAGAGCACTCCGTGTACTTTGATAGTCAGCCCTATGGTTCAAAACCTCATCGAAGTTTAGAGAGCTGGGGCTATTGGTTGGCGTAGAGAGAGTATCGAGCAGCTCGTAGGGCACAACCTGCACATTCCCGAGTGTTTGGTTAAGGGTATAAAGAGCGTTGTTGCACAGCCTATTGGCTACAATGACACCTTGCTGAGCCTCGTTAAGGTGGGTTTGAATCATCAGCAGGTCACTCTTTGAAACGTAGCCATCCCTATACCGTGTCTCCACTATATCGTAGAGCAACTCCACATCACGCAGATATTGATTGGCAATATCTAGGTATCGTTGGTATGCAGCTAGATTCCAGTAGTGGGTAGCAGCTAGGTACTCTACGCTTTGCAGGGCACGCTCATTAGACTCATCTTGTATGGTTATTTGGAGCTGTGCAGCCCTCTTTGCGCTATTTATTCGCCCTCCTTGCCAGAGGGATTGTTGGAGCGTTAGACCAATATCATAGCCATAGTTACGAAGCGTAGAGTTTTGTAGGTTATTGGTGTTAATATCTCCGCTGGCAGTGGCACTTAGCGAGGGCAGGTACTCTGTCTTCACTATTTCTAATGCAGAGTAAAGTACGGCAGATTCCTTTGAGTTTATCTTTAGTTGTTCGCTATTTTGGATTGCTTGGTTGATGCATTCATTGAGGCTCAGCGGTTCTTGGGCTGAGGCAGAAAGGGTTATAAATAGCAGTAGAATAAGTAGGCGTTTCATAGTTTTATGCGGTAGGCTATTGAGTAAGCAACAGGAAGGAAGAGTATGGTCAGCAGCGTGGAGATAAAGAGTCCGCCCATAATAGTGGCAGCCATCCCTGCAAAGAGCGAGTCGCTCAGCAGCGGTATCATACCCAGAATGGTTGTACCTGATGCCATTGCCACGGGTATAACTCTCGAAACGGTAGCCTCTATCACTGCGTTGAGTGGCGAGGCAGGATTCTCGGTGCGTTTTGCTTGGATTTGTTCGAGCAGCACAATAGTGTTTTTTATGTTCATACCCAGCAGTCCTAGCAGTCCAAGTATGGCAAAGAAGTCTAGTGTTTTGCCCGATAGTGCAAGCCCTGCCACAACTCCAATGAGTATAAGCGGAAGCATCACGAGGATTAGTAGTGGGGGGCGATAGCGTCTAAAGAGTAGCAGCAGGGTGATAAAAATCAGTATAATTGCAAGGGGTACATTCTTGGCAAGTGCGCTATTTGATTCACTTTGGTTCTCTTGTTCGCCAAAGATTTGTAGGGAGTAGCCAGTGGGTAGAGTGCCATTAAACTCAGCCTCGATTGCCCTTTGAGCTTGGGTGAATGCCTCGGCTGCATTTGCTCCTAGAGCCACGTCACACTGTGCTTTGAGTACCCTTGTGCGGTTATAGCGGCGAATGACGCTCCATTGGTATTGCGTGGTCATTGAGTCGAGCACTTGCGCCATTGGAACAGTAAAACCAAGTGGGCTAAGTATCGGTATTGAAGAGAAGTTAGCGAGGTTAAAGTCCTGCGAGGTGGCATCTTTAAGTAGGATGGGTATCTGAGTATCACCCTTTCTGAGTGCGCCAAGGGTCACGCCAGATGTAGCAAGCGAGGAGTATAGTGCTACGGTGTGGCGGCTAATGCCGAGTCGAGTGCCATTAATCTGGGAGTAGATGGGGTGTATTATAGGGGTTTTATTACCCCAACTTGGTCGAGCGTCAGAGGTTAATTCACAGCCTTTTAGCGCATTTACGGCACGCAGGGTTAGTTGCTCTAGGGTGTCGATACTATTTCCGAGAAAGCCAAATTCGATGGTAGCCTCCACGGCTGGAGAGAGTTTAAAGAGGGAGCTGCGGACAATCATATCGGGGAGGTTCTCACGTGCCCAGATTGCGCTGAGTTGCTCCAGTTTAGCAGAGCTACTACTATCATAAAGCTCAACAAGTATATTGCCTACATTTGGCAGTGGACCAATAGAGGTGCTAGCTAGGTAGTATCTCAGAGGGGAGCTTCCCACAGTGTAGCTAATGCGCTTGACCTCACTGTGCGATGCAATCCAAGTGCAGTAGCGTGCCATCTGAGCGTCACACTCCTCGATGGAATAACCATAGGGGAGTATGCAGTCAGCTCTAAAGTATGGTTTATCCATAAGCGGAAAGAAGCTCTTAGGGGATTTTTCTAGTACTATTAGCGAGGCTACCAAGAGTAGTGCCATAAAAGAGAGTGTTGCCCAACGCCACCTTATCAAGTAGCGTAGTGTGCGCCTAAAAAACTTATAGAAAGGTGACTCATAGCGTTGTTTTAGGCTACTTATTCTGTGAGGTTTCTTTAGTATCAAGCACCCAAAGAGTGGGGTTTGGCTTAGTGCCAGCACCCAGCTCAGTAGCAACGAAATGGAGAGTACCACAAAGAGCGGTTTAACTATTTCGGCAGTGGCAGATGGGGCGAGGTAAAGAGGTAAAAACGAGAAAATACCTATTAGAGTCGCCCCAAAGAGTGCCCACTGCACAGACTTTGCCCCAAGGTAGAGGGCACGAGGTTTTTCGATACCTACTCTAATGAAGCCTATGGCATTATCGCTAACAACTATTGCGTTGTCGACCAACATACCCATTGCAATAATGAAGCCAGCCAGCGAAGTTCTGTTAAGTCCAGTGTCAAAAAGTAGCATAAGTAGCATTGTGCCGCCTATACAAAAGAGTAGCGATGAACCGATAAGCAGCCCTGCACGAAGCCCCATAACTAGCAGTATCACGCCAATAACGATAAAGAGTGATTCGAGTAGATTGAGCAAAAAGCCGATGCTGGCAGCATCCGCAATTTGGTTTTCGAGATAGAGTGGTTCGAGTTCAATGCCTATTGGGATTTGTAGCAGTGTTTCGTTGAGTCTATTTTCAACCTTTCTGCCAGTTGCCACGACATCTTGGGTGGGGGAGGTGGCAATACCAATTCCAATAGCACGCTTTGCATCCACACGCATCAGCGTTGAGGCAGGTTCACGATACCCATACTCCACTGTGGCAATATCACCGAGGCGAAACTCCGCCCCACGTGAGGTGGTAATCATCTGGTTTCGTATATCCGAAATATCGGTGTAAACCCCTGCATTACTAATAGTTAAGCTCAGCTTACCAGAACGCTTTACTCCAGAGTTCAACATCTGGTTTTGTGAGGCTATAATGCTTTGAATCTCTTGCGGATCAATGGCGAGGTTGCTGAGCGTTGAGGTTGGGATAGAGATATTTATAACCTCGCTTTGAACACCATAGAGTGCCACCTTTTCCACACCAAAGACACTAGAGACCTCTCGCTTTATTAGCTCTGCGAAGTGGCGCAACTCGCTGTAGGTATAACCCTCACAGGCGGTCAGCCCGTAGTATATGCCAAAGACATCACCAAAATCATCACTAACCATTACACTCGATGCATCTTGGGGGAGTTGGCTCTCGATATTTAGCACTTTACGGCGCAGTTCATCCCATTTCTGGGGGATTTCTTGGGCAGGGGTGGCAGGGTCAAGCTCCACAGTAATCTTGGCACTACCGTAGTATGAGTCGGAGTTTATCTTATGCACACCGCTCATACTCTGCACCTCACGCTCAATAGGCTCTACAATTAGCTCTTCGACCTCACGTGGTGTTGCACCGCTGTAGGTTACCCTCAGTACGGCTTGCTTAATAACAAAGGGAGCATCCTCCTTTTTACCCAACTCCCCAAAGGCAATAATCCCACCAAAGAGTAATACAAAGAGGAAGAAGTAAATGACCCGAGGATTGTTGAGTGAGAATTTCGCTAGGTTCATTGCGGAAGCAGATTAACAGTTTGATTTTCTTCGATTTGGTAGACCCCAGCCGTAACAACCTTAGCCCCTGCACTCAGCCCACTCTCTACTATGGCAAGGTTGCTACCCACCATCCCTGAGGTAGTGATTCTTTGACTCTTAACGTTTGAGCTGCTAGGGTTATAGACCCATACAAACTTATCGTCACTACCCACAGGCGAAAATATTGCGCTCAGTGGCACCGTTGTGTAGTTTTGTGCGGTGTACTCCCCCTCGATATTTACACGCACCGTGCAGGCAAAACCAGCCTTGATGTTTAATCTGTGTGCATCGAAAAGGCTGTCTGTAATGGAGAGCGTCACAGGAATACCTGCCCCATTAATCGAGGCATCCACCACCTCTTTGATACGTGTGGCGAAGCGTTGGGTTGTAATGCTGGGGAACTCTACTGTAAAATCGTTGAGTAGTCTGCTCATCTCAATATCGCTTAGCGGAAGGGTGAAGTCAATCTCTAGCACCGTGGGGTCTATGATTCTTAGCACCATCTCTGAGGTGGTAATATTCTGGAAATCAGTTACGAAGGTCTTTTCCACAAAGCCGTTAAGGGGACTCCGTAGCGTGCAGTTTTCAAGCTGGCTTTTGGCATACTCCCAGCGTGCGAAATTTAGGTCATATCGTGCTCTGGTGCTCTGTAATTCTTGGAGCGAGATAGCCTCTTTTTGGTACATATTTTCAGCACGCTCTAGAGTAGCTTTGGCAGTGAGGTAGGATGATTCTTCGGCAGCGAGTTGAAGTTTATAGTCAGCATCGTCGAGGAGTGCTACCACCTGCCCACGCTTTATGGTCTCGCCTGTAGAAACGCAAATTTGTTGAACAGTTCCGCTCACACCAAAGGCAAGGTTGGTGTAGTTTGGAGCAGTCACCACCCCTGCAAATTCTTTGGTGTAGTTTTCGAGCGGTTCAACGGTTGCAGTCTTTACGGGACGTTTAATTTTAATAGGGTTTTCGTCATTCCAGCAGCCAGATAGTATAATTAGGCTGAATAGTAGTAGTGGGTATTTCATACTTTAGGGGAGCTTATTTTGAAGCTCTAGGGAGATGACTTTGCAAGAATCGTGCTACATTAGGTTTTTAGCTTGTAGTATTACAGATTAAGTCAAGGAAGTTTTTGGGTGCCGCTGGGCACACCAGATGATTTAGTTTGTTAGTGCTTGTATTATAGCAGACTAAATAATATAAGCAATAGCTAGAGCACTAAACTAGAGCTAAAAAATGACGTGCTTAAAGTTTCTTCTGGGGGGGTGAGTTCCATCCCTTTAGTAGCGTGCCATATACTTTGTCATATTATCGTAATGCTTTTGTTACTGTTATGAAATATTAAAATAATTTCTTTGCACTCGAAAAAAATAAGTTAAAAATTGAAATAAATGAAAAAAATCTACACCGTGTTATGTGTGCTTTTTGTATTTAATACAAGTATTTGTGCACAAGATTTAGTAACTACAGATGTAAGTGATGCAAATGTCTACTTCCAAGATGGAAAGTTGACCTTCAAATCAAGGGATGATAAATTCAAACTATGGTTCGATAACCGTGTCTACATTGATGGTGCTGTGTATAGCCCTATCCAAGATATTAGCGGACTGAACGCTGACCCTAACGACGATATTGCACTCAACGGATATAGTGGTGCAGAAGACGATGGTCAGTTTAAGTTTAGCAATGGGGTAGTCGTTCGTCGTGCACGCTTTGGCGTAAAGGCAACGCTCTACGATAAGTGGTTTGCAGAATTGGATGTCGACTTTGCCTACAATGAGATAGAGATGAAGGATATGTTCCTTGGTTATAAGTTCAACGAGCACTTTAGCATTAAGGCTGGTAACTTTAAAGAACCACTAAGTATGGAGCGTCTCACTAGTTCGAAGTATCTAACAGGTATGGAGCGTCCAATGGCAGTTCAGACCTTTGCTGGAGGGCGTAAGATTGGTGTTGCTGCGACGGGCTGGGGCGAACATTGGTGGGCATCGGCAGGTGTCTTTGGTGGCGAGGCTTCGATTTTACAAAAGGAGAAGAACCGTGGCTCGGATGGTTGGAGCGTATCGGGTAGGGTAGCATACTCGCCTATTGTGAGCCGTGATTTTGTATTGCACTTGGGTGCTTATGCTTCTTATCGCACTCCAGAGGCGTGGGGTAGTGATGACCAGAGATGGGTCTACTTTGCAGCCTTCCCTGAAACAAGGGTTGACGGCAGACGCTTTGTTAGGGCTAAGGTTGGTAAAGATGGTGACGGAGGTTATGTAGATAGCTATGTTGTGGCAGGAGGCGAACTTGCTGTTAAGTATAAGAAATTCTTGGGGTATGGTGAGTATATCCATACTCAGATTAATAGACACGCACTCGTTGCAAATCAACGTGTGGAACTCAATGATGCTAAGATGGGTGGTTGGTATGCAACTGCTTCGTATATGATACTTGGTGAGCAGAGATATTACGACAAATCGGATGCAGAGTTTGGTCCTATGAATGTTCGTAAGAGGGGTGGTAATCTCGAAATTATGGGTCGTGTGAGCACTATTGATATGAACGATGCCAGTGACTCTCGTGCACTTATTATGGGAGGTTCGGCTGTAAATTACACCGCAGCATTGAACTGGTATCCGGTGCGTAATATTTTGATTAGTATGAACTATATCTTTGTTGATAATGATAAGTATGCGGACGATAAGGGTGACCTGACAGCGGCGAATGGTGTGCCACTATATATGTCGCCAGATTGGCAAAATGGCATTGATTTTAATGTCTTTCAGATGCGTCTTCTAGTATCATTCTAAAGTATCTCCAAGTAATATGAAAAGATTTTTTTTATTGATAACGGCTATGTTGCCCCTAGTGGTAGGGTGCACTAATGCCTCTAAGACTAGCATAATGCAGACTCCATTAGTAGTGCCATCAGAGGTGGTTGAGTTGGAGTGTGGTACTCAGATTTACTTCGGAGGTTATGGATCGTCGATGGCGTTTGCTGCTTTAGATAGCTCATTTTATTTGTTGACCGATAGAGGTGCAAATATTGATGGTCACACCAGCGAAAGCAAAAGGTTCTTGAGTCCTGACTTTGTACCAACGATTGGTCGCTTTAAGTTGCAGGGAGATTCTTTGGTGTTGGTCGAGAAGATTTTACTGAAGCAGAGTGACGGAACTCCATTTCTTGGGTTGCCAAACCGTGAGGGTGATGGTGTAACGGGTGAGGTTGCTTACGATATTAATAACAATATAATAACATCATCATATCGTGGTATAGACTCCGAAGGGCTGGCACTCAGTGCTGATGGTAGCTTTTGGGTAAGCGATGAGTATGCACCCTTCGTTATGCACTTTGGTGTCGATGGGGTGTTGATTAAGGAGTATTCGCCATCCAATGGGTTGCCAGAGTACTTCGCAAAGCGTCGCCCAAATAGAGGTATGGAGGGGCTTACGATTAATAGTGACGGCACAAAGTTATATGGAATTATGCAATCGCCGCTCTATTTGCCTGATAACTCTACTAAGGATAATTCAGTGAATAATAGAATCTTGGAGCTTGATATACAGAGTGGCGTGACACGAGAGTTTATCTATCGTTTGGAAAGTGCTCAGAATGTGGTGAGTGAGATTTGTTTTCTTACGGATTCAACGATGTTGGTGTTGGAGCGTGATGGTAAGTTTCCTAAGAATGGCAAGGGATTTAAGAGGGTCTATGAGGTGAATATTGCTGGGGCGAGTGATGTGTCGGGCAGTGTAATTGAGGTGAAGAGCCTCGGGAGGTTAAACTCACAAGGGATAAGACCCGTGGGAAAGCGTCTGGCGGTCGATATACTTAGGGAAATACCAACTTACCGCCACGATAAGGCTGAAGGTATTGCCCTGATTAACGAGAATACCTTGGCGGTGGTCAATGACGATGACTTTAGTGTTATTGAAACCCCAGATGGTGGAGTAGAGCCTAAATTTGACAGAAACGGAGTGCTCGACCGCAGTACTATATATTTTATGCAGTTAAATAACTATTAGTGTGTAAAAGCGTTTTGTTTTTAAAACAAAATATGTATATTTGCCAATCTCTGGTTATGTAGTGAATACAAGTGTTGTAAATAATCAAAAACTAAAAACATAATAAAAATGAAATTAACTAAATTTTTAGCTGGGGCATTTGCGCTCTCGGCAATTCTAATTGGTTGTAAAGAAGACCCATTCGTTGAGCCTGAAACAGGCGATGATTCTTATGCAGGTGTGCTCTTTATTAATGAAACTTCTGGAAGCAGTGACTTCGTTGAAATCTACAATACGTCCTCAGAGGAAGTTGACCTTAGTGGCTTTATGATTAACGATGACGCTACTTACGACGAGGAAGCCTATCTTTTCCCAGAAGGCTCTGTAATCAAGGCTAATGGCTTTGTTGCTGTTTATAAAGACACTGACTTTACATTTGGTATAAGCAGCAGCGGAGATAATATCTACCTTGTTGATGCAAGTGGTGAACTTGTGGATAGCCTTGTGCTTCCTGAGGCTGAAGAGGGTATGGCATCTTATGGTCGCACTACTGATGGTGGCTCTATACTAGGATGGTTCATTACTGCTACCCCTGGCGAAAGCAATGCTGGTGGAAATACTGAAACCCCAGACGAACCTGTAGAGGTGTCAAGCCCAATTTGTATCAACGAGTCTTCTTATGACAGTGATTTCATTGAGCTTTATAATACCTCGGATGAGGTTGTTTCGTTGGCAGGGTATGTACTTTCTGATGATAAGGGTTTTGATAGCAGCGAGGCTTACACTATTCCTGAGGGCGTGGAAATTGCTCCTCAAGGTTTCTATCTAGCTACTAAGGGCTATGAGTTTACTTTCGGTATTGGTGGTGGCGACAAGCTTCAACTTTTCAATGCAGAGGGTGAACTTTTATCGGCACTTCAACTCCCAGAGAAGAATGATGGAACAGCTTCTTATGGTTGTGCAACGGACGGTGACACTGAAAACTTGGTTGAGTTCACTACTGCAACCCCTGGTCTTTCAAACACTACAGTGTTCGAGGCTGACTACACAGTGCTTAATGTTAATGAAGGTTCGTATGACGATGACTTTATCGAGATCTTTAATAGTTCTTATGCTGAGCTTGATATTAGCGGACTAGTTCTTTCGGATAGCAATGGTTTCGAAAGCGAAGAGGCTTATGTAATTCCTGAGGGAACTGTGATTGCAGCACGTGGATTCTACTTGGCAACAAAGGATGTTGAGTTTGAATTTGGTATTGGTGGTGCAGATTTGCTACAAATCTATACAGCTGATGGTACATTGATTTCGTCGCTACAGCTGCCTGCTAAGACCGATGGTTTGGCTTCTTATGGTTGTGCAACAGATGGCGATATGAATAATTTGGTGGCATTTTCTACCTCAACCCCTGGTTACTCAAATGTTGAGGGTGGCAACTACGAAACCTCTGATTTGGTGGGTAAGCTAATGATTAACGAGATTTACACTTATGGCGACCAGTCGAGCGTAGATGATCTAGACTGGATTGAGCTTTATAACGCTTCGGACGAGGAAATTAATCTAGCAGGCCTAATGATGTGGGAAGGCGGTGGCATTGAGGAGGCTTGGAGCTTCCCTACAGGTGCAACGATTGCAGCAAAATCATACTTCGTGGTTGAGTCAGATAAGTATGCTCTTTATGACAATCCAGTAGATTACCCAGCGTGGGGATTGAGCAAGGGTCCAGACGAAAAGGTATATCTTGCAACAGCTGATGGTTCTATCATAGATAGCGTTGAGGATTGTCCAAGTATGAACGAGGGTGAGACTTATGGTCGTGTGACTGATGGAGCGTCAGAGTTCCAGATTTTCGTAGCAGGAACAAAGGGTACAGCTAATACTGGTGATGCACGTACAGAGATTGAAAACACTTGCGGTGTGTATGTAAACGAGGTTTATCACGACAACTCGGACGAAGTTCCTGGTGAGCACGATTGGGATACTGACCGTGACTTTGTTGAGTTCTACAATGCAACTGATGCAGATATTTCTCTTAAGGGTTGGTCAATGACCGATGATAAGGCAACTGAGTATTATTATTTCCCAGATGATGCAGTGATTAAGGCAGGGTCTTTCTTGGTGTTGGAGGCAGAGATTGAGGACGAGAATGGTGATGTAATTCCTGAGGATTATTCATTCTCATTTGGATTGGGTAAGAGCGGTGATTGGATTCACTTATTCAATGCTGACGGCGATTTGGTAGAGCAGGTGGAGGTTCCAAGCTTCAAGAGCGATGGTCCTTATGGTGAGATCATTGATTTGGGTTGCACTTATGGCCGCCAGACTGATGGTGCATCAAATTTCGTAGCATTCTCTGAGGCGTCAAAGGGAGCGAGCAACAATGGCAAGGCTCAGGTGGTAGTAGAGTAGTATATACATATTTATAATAGGAAGGTAGCCTCTTGCATAAAGCGAGGGGCTATTTTTTAGTAAAGGGGACTTCTAAAAACTGATTTGTATGGATTTGGGATGAGATTTTTAATTATTTTTTTGCCGCCTTTATGGGAGCATAGCGGGCTATGTGACCATAAAAAGGTGAAAAAAGAATAAAAATATCGCCCTGGTGGCATTCAAAACTTAATTTTTATCAGTCCATTTTTTAGTTAATTTTTAGTGGGGTCAGTTTTTAGAAGTCCCCTAAAATAGTCTAGCAAGTATAATTTTTCTTATATAATATTTGCAAATTAGATTTTTTTAGTTATCTTTGCCATTATAAGGTTGGGTGAGAGCGAGTTGCGAGTGTGGTGGAGAAATCAGAAAGTAGGGTAGGAGATGGAATCTGTGGGGGGAGTTGTCGAGGATATGGCGATAAGGTAAAAAGGAAGTGCAGAGTTGCAGTTTTATAGGGCCTTGATGCTTGAGTGTTAGGGTGTTAGTGGGGGGGGTAAATGTTATTCGAAAGGACAAGGAAGTTTAAATAATTTTAAGTAGATACTAATTTTTTTTTTAATTAACAAGAGGGCACTAGGTGTTGTTCATTATTTATTTGATTACGGTCAGGTATATTGTTATTATTTAAGGAGTATTAATGGGGAATGAAGCCACCCTTTTGGTACGAAGAATAGTGATATGTAGTGAGCGGCACGGTGTTTTAAAGCATTAATGTAACGGCTTAGGGAGTTATATGAATTAAGAGAGCGCAAGGCATATTGCAATGTGGGTGTACTTTTGGGTGACAAGTAGTTAATATTTGTGTCAGGGTATATTCATATCGGGCAGTAAATAACGGGAGGATAATGATTCAGGTATCCATTTGAGGCTTCAAGGGGTATATTTAGGTTCGGTTATTTTCGGTAGTTATTTTGCAGATAAAGAGATAGATACGGACATTTTGCCATAATAAGGAGAGTATAAAATCAACAAGTTCTTTATTTTTTGTGGTAAAAAAGTTTTGTTATTTAAAAACTTTTTGCATAACTTTGTGCGCAAGAAAAAAGTACACCTACTTAGTGATTGAAGGGTTCTTGTCACTAGGCGTGTAGTAAAGAAATGAAAAATTAGAACCCAACAAACAAAAATTTACATTTTTATGAAAAAGTTTTTTAACAAATTTTTAGCAGTTGCTCTTTTGAGTGCGGCGGTTGCTTTTGTTGGTTGTAAGGATTACGATGCCGACATCAACGACTTGCAAGGTCAGATTGACGGACTGCAAAGCCAGATTGATGAGATCAATAGTTTGATTGAGTCTGGTTCAGTAATTACAAACGTAGAGTCAATTTCGAATGGTATTAAGGTTACCCTTTCGAATGGTGATTCATACGAGATTACCAACGGTACTGACGGTACAAATGGTACTAACGGTACAAATGGTTCTGATGGTGCTGATGGTT
>JAWXTM010000012.1:0-41123 GCA_044433505.1 Rikenellaceae bacterium | reverse complement strand
CCTTTCTACTGTATAATCATAAAGCTTATTCCTGACAAGTTGCTCCTCAGCAGAGCTTGTTTCCGCTTCAGCCTTACAATGCAAAGTTAGTGATAATTTTCTGATTAAAAAAACACTGGTTAAAAATCTTAAAATCAATGAAAAAATCAACTGTTTTTTACCACATTACCCCAAACACCCTGTTGTTGCAGAAGTTGATAGGGGTCTCTAAATAGATTGGGGGCAGTTTTAGATGTTCACTTCACTATAATCTTTCTCATCACTCCCGCTGGAGACTCCCCCTTCTTCAATAAATCACGCATATACGCCATATAAGGTGCCACGTGCGCAAAGTATCGCTTATAACCCTCACACAAATAATTCTTTGCCTTGTCCTCCACAGAATCCCTAAACCTATGTTTTGGACACCCACCCGTGCAAGCAAAGTAATACTCACAGAGCATACACTCGTCAGGAAGCCCTGCTCTTTTGGATACCCCAAACTCAAACTGCTGCTGAGAGCCATACATCTCTCGCATCTTTTTGTTCATCAAGTTTCCTAGCTTAAACTCTGGGTAGACAAAGTGATCGCACGAGTAAACATCACCATTATACTCCACCACCAAACCATCGCCACAGCTCTTGGCATAGGCACACAGCCCAGGCATCACCCCATACCAATTAGCAAGCGTAGTGTCGAACAACTGCACAAAGTACTCCCCCACATCTGCCTTTATCCACTCGTCAAAAATATCGCACATAAAATCACCAAAATCCAGTGCCCCAGTACTCCACTCACTCACCCCTCCTGCACTAGAATTTGCAGGGCTTAGAATCCGCCCACGATCACCGAGAATGCCACCCAAATGCTCGTCGCTAACAAACTCTACGGCAGGCAGAAACTGCATATAACGAGAGCCAATAGCCTTAAAAAAGTTATAGATTTCTTTGCCACGACCAGCGCACTTTGAATTCACCACACTGAGAGTATTGAACTCCACTCCATTTGCTTTGAGTCGCTCCACGCTACGCATAACTCTGTCGAATGTGCCACGTCCACCGCCATCTAATCGAAATGAATCGTGAATATCTTGAGGCCCATCTAGTGATACCCCCAGCAAAAAATTACCTCGCCTAAAGAGGCTACACCACTCATCGTTGATAAGCAGGCTATTGGTTTGCAGTGCATTTTCTATTTTTTTGCCATTGGCATATTTTTGTTGATAATGAAGAGCCTTCTCATAGAACTTCACGCCTGCCAGGAGTGGTTCTCCACCGTGCCAGCAGAAGCTCACCACGGGCACATCATTAGCCTCGATATATTGTTTAATATATTCACGCAGCACCTCGTCACTCATAATGGTACGAGGGGTATAGTCGCTATCATATTGCAGGCTTTTGTCTAGGTAGTAGCAGTATGTGCAGCGCATATTGCAGCGGCTACCTATTGGTTTTATAAGCGTTGTAAAGGCGTTTGGGAGGGATAGTTTTTCGCCTTCGGCAAAGGTTAGTATTCTATTATTAATCATAATTTGGTTTGCTTTTATTACAAAAGTAGTAAAAATATATGTGATACCACAAAAAGAGTTGTTTTATTGATGCTACCGAAGCATAGTATCTGCTTGTATATCTTCTTTGTTCAATGAATGTTAATAACTTTTGTTGTGAATTTACATAGAATTTGCATACCTTTGCAAGGTAATTCCCCAGAATAAAATTGCGTAATTAACATATAATCAATACTTCAACAAAATGAAAACCGAATACCCTTATGAAGCAGCCGTAGCAAAAGCACGGGAATACTTCAAGGGCGATGACCTTGCTGCCACTGTGTGGGTGAGCAAGTACGCTCTAAAAGACTCTTGGGGCAAAATCTTTGAGTGCTCCCCTCAACAAATGCACGAAAGAATCGCCTCGGAACTTGTTCGCATCGAACAAAAATACCCTAACCCAATGTCGCTAGAGGAAGTTATGGAACTGCTCAGTGACTTTAGATACGTTATCCCACAAGGCGGGCCTATGACTGGTGTGGGTAATGAACTACAAATCGCATCGCTTTCAAACTGCTTTGTGATTGGTCATAAAAACCCTGCTGACTCGTATGGTGGCATCATCAGAATTGATGAGGAGCAGGTGCAACTTATGAAACGTCGTGGGGGCGTTGGGCACGACCTCTCGCATATACGTCCAAAGGGTAGCCCTGTGCTTAACTCTGCACTGACCTCTACTGGTATTGTGCCATTTATGGAACGTTATAGCAACTCTACTCGTGAGGTTGCTCAAGATGGTAGACGTGGCGCACTTATGCTATCTCTTTCTATCAAACACCCTGATGCAGAAAGTTTTATTGATGCTAAGATGCAAGCAGGTAAGGTTACTGGTGCCAATATCTCGATTAAAGTTGACGATGAGTTTATGGGCGCAGTGGCAGACAGCAAACCATACACCCAAAACTTCCCAATTAAGAGCGAAAGTCCACTCTATAGCAAAACTATTGATGCAAAATCACTCTGGGCTAAGATTGTTCACAACGCTTGGAAATCGGCTGAACCTGGGGTATTGTTCTGGGATACCATTATCAAAGAGAGTGTGGCGGACTGCTATGCTGACCTAGGTTTTACAACTGTTTCGACTAACCCTTGTGGTGAGATTCCTCTATGCCCTTACGACTCGTGTAGGCTAGTGGCTATGAATCTGTATGCTTATGTCGATGCACCATTTACCAAAAAGGCTAAATTCAACTTCGATAAGTTCAAGGCGCACGCTCGCAAAGCTATGCGTGTGATGGATGATATTATCGACCTCGAAATCGAAAAAATCGAACAGATTATTGCTAAAATTGCTGCTGACCCTGAGTCTGATGATATTCGCAGAGTGGAACTTAACCTTTGGGGGAAGATTAAGGAGAATGCACTGACTGGTCGTCGTTGCGGACTAGGTATCACCGCTGAAGGGGATATGCTTGCAGCACTGGGGCTAAGATATGGTACACCAGAGGCTATGAAATTTGCCGTAAGCGTACACAAAACCCTCGCTATTGAGTCATACCGCAGCTCTGTGGAAATGGCAGAAGAACGTGGCGCATTCCCAATCTATGACACCCAGCGTGAAGTAGAAAACCCTATGATTGTTCGCATCAAAGAGGCTGACTCTAAACTCTATGAGCGTATGGTTACCTCGGGTCGTCGTAATATCTCGATGCTAACTATTGCTCCTACGGGCACTACCTCGCTTATGACCCAAACCACGAGCGGTATCGAGCCTGTATTCCTGCCAGTCTATAAACGCCGCCGCAAGGTAAACCCTAATGATAAGAGTACTAATGTTACCTTTGTAGACGAGGTTGGTGATAGCTGGGAAGAATACAATGTATTCCACCACCACTTCCTTACATTCCTCGAAACTCAGGGCGTAAAGCGTGAGGATGTAGAGAGGATGAGTGATGCAGAGATTGATGCACTAGTGGAAAGCTCACCTTACTACAAAGCAACCTCGGCTGATATTGATTGGGTGTCGAAGGTGACTATGCAGGGTGCTATCCAAAAGTGGGTCGACCACTCTATCTCTGTGACTGTTAACCTTCCTGAAAATGTAACCGAAGAACTCGTGTCAAATGTCTATATGACAGCGTGGAGAGAGGGTTGCAAGGGAGTTACTGTTTACCGTGAGGGTTCACGTGCTGGTGTGCTTGTCAAAAAAGATGACAAGAAAAGCTCTAAAGCAATGCCTGCTAAACGCCCTGTTGCTCTGGAAGCTGATGTGGTACGCTTCCGCAATGGTAGCGAGGAGTGGATTGCATTTGTGGGGCTTTACAATGATGTGCCTTATGAAATCTTTACTGGTAAGATTGAGGAGGATGCTATGTATATCCCTAAGCGAATCGAAAAGGGTAAAATTATTAAGATTAAAGAAGATGACAATGAAACAAGATACGACTTCCAGTACGAAGACAAATATGGTTATACTAACACTGTGGGGGGTATCTCTCGTCTCTTTGACCAAGGGTTCTGGAACTATGCAAAACTAATTTCAGGGGTACTTCGCAATCAGATGCCAATTTTGGATGTGGTGTCGCTCGTGTCGTCTCTACGACTTGATAGCGAGACTATTAACACTTGGAAGAATGGTGTGGGGCGTGCTCTTTACAAGTATATTCCTAATGGCACAAAGGCAAAGGGAGGCACTGTTTGTCCAGAGTGTGGTCAGGAGTCGTTGCATTATCAGGAGGGATGTTTGGTGTGTACTTCGTGTGGACATTCTAAGTGTGGCGGTTGATAGTGTGGTGTATTTTAGGATTGAGGAGGTCAGGGCATATTGCTCTGACCTTTAATGTTTATTAGAGCTTGTAGTATAACAGACTAAAATGATAAAACTATAGCAATACAACAGAGCTATAGCTTTGGGGGTTTGGAAAAAATCTTCGATTTTTTTGTTTGTCGTTCCTCCAAACCCCCAAAAGATTTTTATGGGAGTTTGTACTAGCTTTCGGTTTTACAACCGAAAGATTTTTGTCTTTGATTTTTAGGCAAGGCATCCGCCTTGCTCATTGCTCTAGCGGACTGATACCATCGTTCTTTTGTGAACAAAAGAACCAAAAAACTTTCATTACTTAGTTTGTTATAATACAAACTAGAACTAGAGCTATAGCTTTTGAGGGTTGGAAAAAACCAAAAATTAACCATTAACCATTATTATCGGCTCTAGCGGACTGATTCCATCGTTCTTTTGTGAACAAAAGAACCAAAAAACTTTAATCATTTTAGTCTGTAATACTACAAGCTATGAAAAACTAAGTCATAAAAAAAGTCTATGCCCCCCCCCCAGCGGCACCGCTGCTTCGCTTTCTTGCCTGCTCTCAACCGATCAAAAATTACTAACTTTTTCCTCTAAAACTACACCTTTTGCATATTTTTTGTATTAAACCTCAAAATATGAAAAAACTACTACTTGCCCTCCCAATACTATTACTACCCAACGTGGGCGACCTATGGGCGCAAAATCCTACCAACGAACAGCTACTTCTTATACAAAACGCTGAACTGATTGAAAATCAAGAACCTCAATACGCTATAAAAAACAACACCTCACGACAAAGAAACTACTCCTCTGCAACCCCCATAACCCAACCTGTCTCTACTACCAATGCCTGCTCACTCTATGGCTCAGATATTTTCTCTAACAAACAGCTATCATTTAACCCCTCACTCAATATCCCAACACCTCTAAGCTATAAGATCGCCTCAGGGGATGAACTCTTAATCGTGCTGTGGGGAGCTGCCGAAGCTGAATATAACCTAGAAGTATCGCCTGATGGCAATATTATTATTCCTAAGGTAGGTGTCGTACATATTGCAGGACTTAGCTTTGAGGCTGCCCAGAAACTTATCCGCCAAAGACTCAGTGCACACTTTACAGGACTTCTAGACGGTAGTATTGAATGCACCGTAACGCTCGGAAATATCCGCTCTATAAGTGTAAATATCGTTGGGGAAGCAAGTACGCCTGGTACATACACCCTGCCATCACTCGCCACCCTCTTTAATGCACTCTACAGTGCAGGTGGTGTCAGCAACATTGGCTCGCTACGTGATATACGACTCTACCGTGGAGGCGAACTCCTCTCTACTCTTGATGTCTATGACTATCTAATTAACGGGAAAAATGATATTGACCTGAGGCTCGAAGATAATGACCTAATCGTTATCTCTACACAACAAAGAGTAGTAACTATTTCGGGCAATGTGCGTCGCCCAATGAGCTATGAACTTACAAATGGCGAGAGTATCGAGGATCTACTCTACTATGCTGGAGGACTCGCTAGTGATGCATACATTGAAGCACTCAGCGTTGTGAGAAGTGCCAACGGTGATCAACTCAGCCTTCACAGCGTACCAAGCTCTAAATTCAATGAATTTGTGCTTCTAGATGGAGATAGCCTGACAGTAGGAACAATTACCCAGCGTTTCTCTAACAGAGTCATAGCCCAAGGTGCTCTGTGGCGTGAGGGCGAATATGAACTCTGTGATAGCCTCTCTACAGTCACTAAGCTAATGCAGCGTGCCGATGGTCTTAGAGATGATGCCTACAGTGGACGTGCCCAAATACTCAGAACACTGCCAGACCTAAGCCTTGAAATTATTCCCTTTGATGTAGATAAAATACTTAGTGGTCAGTCCCCTGATATTGAACTTGCCAGAGAAGATATAGTTAAAATATTTTCTGTGGACGAACTATCTGAAGACCAAAATATCAAGGTGCTTGGCGAAGTAAACTACCCCAACACATTCTACTATGCTTCGGGGATGACTCTGGGTGATGCGCTGCTTTTGGCACGGGGCTTTAAGAGTTCTGCCGCTCTGAGTCGTGTAGAGGTCGCACGGCGCATTACTAATCAATACGATACCGTTGCAACACCCTTATGCGCAGAACTCTTTAGCTTTGCTGTAAGTGAAGACTTAAGCCTGACCCAAAATGACAAGAACTTTCTGCTTAAACCCTTTGACGAAATATACATCAGACGTTCGCCAGGCTATATTGAACAACAGGTAGTACATATTTCTGGTGAGGTGAACTTTGCTGGAGCTTATGCTATGGTTACGGCAAATGACAGGCTATCAGATTTGGTGAGGGCAGCTGGAGGACTCTCTGAGTTTGCATACACCAAGGGGGCGAGTCTTTTGAGGCAATATACCGCTGAAGACTTGGTTCGGCAACGCTCGCTTAGGCATATCACTATGATAATGAAGGATGAACGTAGCCGTAAGGAGGAGAGTGACTCAACTACTCTCGATGAGTACGAAGAGATTAAAGTTGGCGAGTATTACAGCGTTGGTATTGATCTAAGCTTGGCACTAGAAAATCCTAGCGGAAGTGCTAACCTACAGCTCAAAAGAGGTGATAAGCTCAATATCCCAACACTCAATAATACAATTACGGTGGTGGGTGCAGTCTACTATCCTAATACAATGAGTTACAGTACTCGACTTTCAGTCAAAGATTATATTAAGCGTGCTGGTGGTTACTCTACCAATGCACGTCGCAAACCATTTGTGATTGAGGTGAATGGTAATGTGATGGCTGCTTCAAAATGCGATAGGCTTTCTCCTGGGAGTCAAATTGTAGTGCCATATAAGCCATATCGTGAGCCGTTGAATGTGCAGGGTTGGATAGGTATTTCTTCGTCGATTGTTTCGATGGCAGCGATGGTTATGGCATTAATTTTGTAGCAGTGAAGTCAGACATTTGGTGTGCGTTACTGGCACCAAAAAAAAGATAGATAACAACCTTTGCTGTTATCTATCTTATCTCTTGAAAACTAGTACTCTATTCGACTTCGCCTCTTCCTATTGTTTATCAAATCCTTGATACCCTCAGATAGTAGTCTAATCTCATCCTGTGTCTCTATCTCAACCTTATAGGGCACCTCCCGCTCAAGGTATGCCGTAAGCCCCTTCTGAACCTTTAGTATCGGACTCAAAAAGAATCCATTCAGCAAAAAATAGAACAACACCAATAGCAAGATACCTGCCCCGAGCGACAATATCCCCAGCAAACTTGCACGGTTGGCATTACCCTGAATCTCTCCAGCTGAGGCAAGTATATTATTCTCGTTAAGAATCATAAACTCCTTGATGGATGTTGTAAGCCCCTCGTAACTAGTGCTATACATATTGGCGAACCACTCAAGGGTAATCTTCCCCGTCATATCGCTCACATCTTGGTTATACCTATCGGCAGCCTTTTCGATTCTTTCGACACCGAGTAGTGTTGAGGATTGATCTTTAAAGGCACTTTTGATTTTGGTCATCGTAGTATCGAAGATAATATGTATCTCGGCAATACGAGGACTAACCCTCGACGAGTCTTGGATACTGTGCAGAAAGAGTGTATTTTCTTGCTGTACGCAGTCCAGAAGCGTTTTGCAGAGTTCGATATTACCTTTCGATGCGCTCAGCAGTTCGGAGGTAGTCTTATTTAGCCGCACTAATTCTCCCGAGCTTATCATACCCGAGAAGAATAGTAGTGCTGCTATAAAGAAGATTCCAAAACGAACCTTACGTCGTATCAGGTTACGAAGTGATTTCATAACTAATTATTAGTATTCACCCCAGCTCTTAATTGCTAGGTCTTCGGTTTTAGTATTACAGAACGCCATAATAAAGTCATTTGCCAGTCGTGCATTGGTGCAGAGTGGAATGTTGAAGTCAATAGCACTACGACGGATAGTGTAGTCATTATTGAGTTCATCTTTGGTATGGTTCTTAGGGATATTCACCACAAAGTCAATCTTGCGTTCTTTGATATACTCAAGTATATTTGGTTGACCGTTACCCGCTTGGTCAGGCCAGCTAAGCACAGTTGAGCTTACGCCATTTTCCGCCAAGAAGGCAGCTGTTCCACGAGTTGCGTAGATAGTGTAGCCACACTTTTGTAGTTCTTTGGCAGCTCCTAGCGTTAGGGTCTTTGACTTAACATCGCCAGTACTTAGTAGTACTGTTTTTTCTGGGATGCGGTAGCCTACCGAGAGCATTGATTTAAGGATTGCTTCGTAGTAGTCTTCACCGATACATCCAACCTCACCAGTCGAAGCCATCTCAACGCCCAATATAGGGTCAGCCTTTTGGAGTCTGCTGAATGAGAACTGCGAGGCTTTGATACCAACATAGTCTAGTTCAAAGGCACTCTTCGAAGGTACGTTAGGCTCTAGTCCTAGCATCACTCTAGTGGCAATATCAATAAAGTTAACTTTCAGCACTTTGCTCACGAATGGGAAGGAGCGTGAGGCACGCAAGTTACATTCGATAACCTTGATATAGTTATTTTTTGCGAGCAGCTGCATATTGAATGGGCCCGAGATATTTAGTTCACGAGCGATTTCACGAGCAATCTTTTTGATTTTGCGAACAGTTTCGATATAGAGCTTTTGCGCTGGGAATACAAGCGTTGCGTCACCTGAGTGAACCCCTGCGAACTCAACGTGTTCGGAGATAGCGTAAATTAGCACCTCGCCATCTTTAGCTACGGCATCAATTTCAATTTCCTTAGCATTTTCGATAAATTCAGTAACTACAACAGGGTGTTGTTTACTTACGTTAGTTGCAAGTTCCAAGAAGTGTTCCAGTTCCACCTTGTTGCTTACCACATTCATCGCAGCACCCGAAAGTACATACGAAGGGCGGATAAGTAGTGGGAAACCAACCTCATCGGCAAAATCGTAGATTTCGCTCATCGAGCTAAGTTCCTTCCAGCGTGGTTGGTCGATACCGAGTCTATCGAGCATCGAAGAGAATTTGTGGCGGTCTTCGGCTCTGTCGATATTTTCGGCAGTAGTACCAAGCAGCTTGACATTATTAGCATCGAGGCGTGTAGCCAAGTTATTAGGAATCTGGCCCCCCACTGAAACGATAACGCCACGTGGAGCTTCCAGATCAGTAATATCTAGTACTCTTTCGAGTGTTAGTTCATCGAAATAGAGCCTATCACACATATCGTAGTCCGTAGATACTGTTTCAGGGTTATAGTTAATCATAATAGAGCGCAGCCCCTGCTCTCTAACAGAGTTAATAGCCGAAACCGAGCACCAGTCAAACTCCACTGAGCTACCGATACGGTATGCCCCCGAGCCAAGCACGATAACCGACTGATCGTCGTGTTGGAACTCAACGTCGTGTGCCACTCCATTGTATGTTAGATATAGGTAGTTGGTTTGAGCAGGATACTCAGCACCAAGTGTATCAATTTGTTTTACCACTGGCAGTACGCCCACCTCTTTACGGTAGTTACGAACTGTGGTGATAGCACTCTCCATATCGAGGTCATCAACGCCAAGCACTGTTCTTGCCACCTGAAAATCCGAAAAACCCTTTTGTTTCACTTCACGAAGCAGTTCAGTAGGCATCTCAGGGAGTTTGTTGTACACCTCCATATCGCTCTCTAGCGAGATGATACCTTCGAGTTTATACAAGAACCACTTATCAATTTTAGTAAGTTCGTGGATTCTATCTACACTGTAGCCTTGCTTCAAGGCAGCAGCGATAATAAAGACACGTTTGTCAGTTGGGCGGCTTAGTTCAGAGTCCATATCGTCCACCACGAAGTCTTTGTTAGCCACGAAACCGTGCATACCCTGACCAATCATCCTAAGACCCTTTTGCAGAGCCTCTTCGAAGTTTCTGCCGATTGCCATAATCTCGCCAACGCTCTTCATCGAAGAGCCAAGCTCACGGCTCACGCCCTTAAACTTACCCAGATCCCAACGAGGAATCTTACATACTATATAGTCAAGAGCTGGTTCAAATGCCGCAGTAGTAGTCTTAGTTACGCTATTTTTAAGTTGGTGAAGACCGTAGCCCAGACCAAGTTTAGCAGCCACAAATGCTAGTGGATAACCCGTAGCCTTTGAAGCGAGTGCCGAAGAACGGCTCAGACGTGCATTCACCTCGATTACACGATAGTCTTCGCTCTCAGGGTCGAGTGCATACTGCACGTTACACTCACCCACGATACCGATATGGCGAATAATACGAATAGCAATCTCACGAAGTTTATGGTATTCATTATTAGAGAGTGTTTGTGACGGAGCAACAACGATAGACTCACCAGTGTGAATACCCAGTGGGTCGAAGTTCTCCATATTACAAACCGTTAGACAGTTGTCGAATCTATCACGCACCACTTCATACTCAACCTCTTTCCAACCCTTTAGCGATTTTTCAACCAAGATTTGTGGTGAGTAGGTGAATGCCTTAGATGCCATAACGTCCATATCCTCGTCATTATCACAGAAGCCAGAGCCTAGTCCACCAAGGGTATAAGCCGCACGGATAATAACAGGGTAGCCTAGTTCGCCTGCCACACGTTTCGCATCCTCCACGGTAGTTACAGCTTCACTCTTAATAGTCTTAACGTCAATTTGGTCAAGTTTCTGAACAAACAAGTCCCTATCTTCGGTATCCATAATCGCTTGAACAGGAGTACCAAGCACCTTTACGTTATGTTTTTCAAGCACGCCACCTTTATATAGTGCCACACCGCAGTTAAGAGCAGTCTGACCCCCAAATGCCAACAAGATACCTTCGGGCTTTTCAACCTCGATAACTCTCTCCACAAAGTCAGGCGTCACAGGCAGGAAGTACACCTTATCGGCAATACCTTCGCTGGTCTGCACCGTTGCGATATTAGGGTTAATAAGAACTGTATAGATTCCCTCTTCCTTTAGTGCTTTGAGCGACTGCGAGCCAGAGTAGTCAAACTCCCCAGCCTCACCAATCTTCAATGCTCCACTACCTAGAAGTAATACTTTTTTGATTTTATCTTGCATTTTTATACTCTTTTACGGCGTTAATAAACTTATCAAATAGGTACTCAGTATCCACTGGGCCACTAGTAGCCTCTGGGTGGAACTGTACTGAGAAGAAAGGTTTCTCTTTATGTTTAATACCCTCTAGGGTATCGTCATTCAGATTTGTAAAGTATGGCTCCCAATCTGCACCAAGACCACTTGGGTCGATAGCGTAACCGTGGTTTTGCGAAGTGATGCAGGTGCGGTCAGTGCCACACTCTAGGGCTGGTTGGTTGTGCGAGCGGTGGCCATACTTCATCTTGTAAGTAGTCGCACCAGCAGCACGTGCCAACAGCTGATTACCAAGGCAGATACCAAATATTGGTTTGCCAACTTCCATAGCTCTTTTAATATTTTCGACTATAACGTCCAACATCGCTGGGTCACCAGGCCCGTTCGATAGCATAACGCCATCGTACTCCAACTTCGAGAAGTCACAGTCCCACGGCACTCTTACAACAGTAGTACCACGCTTTAGTAGACATCTAATGATATTGTACTTTGCACCACAGTCAACCATCACGATTCTGGTGTCACCATCGCCATACTCCGATATTTCACTACACGACACCTCTGCAACCAAGTTGCGAGCATTGTGGTTAGTGAATTCAGTTGGTTCTTCTGTGCCATCAACTATGATTTTACCGAGCATAACCCCACGTTCACGAATAATCTTAGTAATTTCACGAGTATCGACCCCAAAGATAGCAGGAATACCCTCATCCGCAAGCCACTCTCCAAGGGTACGTTCGCTGTGCCAGTGCTCAGGGTTAAAGGCGTAGTCGCTCACTACAAGTGCAGTGACGTGAATCTTGTCGCTCTCGAAATTAAGCGGCAGCCCCCACTCATTTTCCCCCTTTACAGGCACACCGTAGTTGCCAATAAGCGGAAATGTTGTTACTAGAATTTGACCAGAATAGGATGGATCGGTTAAACTTTCGGGATAGCCGGTCATAGCTGTTGAAAACACAACTTCTCCCGAGACAGAACGCTCTGCCCCAAAACTGTAGCCCTTAAACTCCGAACCATCTTCGAGTATAAGGCGTGCAGGTGTAGATTTAATCATTTTTCTTTTAGTAAATTTATTCTCTTACTAAAGCACAAAGGTAAGAAAAAAATTGTAATTTTGTAGCATTATGTTAACAAAAGATAAAATAAAATTTCTGCGCTCCCTGCACACTAAGGCTGGGCGTAGTGCCTCGGGGCTCTTTATTGCCGAGGGCGAGAAGCTAACAACTGAATTAAAAGCACTTATGACAATTTGCCAAGAGTATAGAGTGGGGCGAGATTGCACTGTGGAGCAGATGGGGCGCATATCGGCTCTTAAGACACCCACTAGTGTGCTCTCAACTTTCTATATACCAGAGGTTAATAGTGCCGAAAGCTATACTCAAAGGGGTAGAGTTTTGGTGCTTGATGGGGTGCAGGATCCTGGGAATGTTGGTACTATTTTGCGTACGGCAGATTGGTTTGGGGTCAGAAGGGTAGTGTGTTCTGCTCACACGGCTGATGCTTTTGGGGGCAAGGTTGTGCAGGCAACGATGGGTGCTATCGGTAGGCTCGAAATTATTTATACTGATATTGCAGAGTGGCTCAAAGAGCGAGAAAAGCATTTTCCAGCGACAATTTATGGCACTTTTTTGGAGCGTAGTGAGCCGCTTAGTGGTATTGAGATTGATAGGGATGCTACTATTGTTGTGGGTAATGAGGGGCAAGGCATTTCAAGTGAGGTAGAAAAGTTAGTCGCTCGCAGGGTTGTAATAGAGCGAGGCGAGGGGGGTAGTGGTGAGAGTTTGAATGTAGCGGTGGCAGCGGCAATAATTCTAGCAAAGTGCTAGAGAGGTGATTGCTCACAGTATATTGTAGCCCTGATCTCTGAGCATTGGGGTGAAGCCAACCTCGCTGATTGTTTGGCGCATACGCACCTCGTCCATTACAAAATCAACCCCTGCCGAACGTACCACATTCTCCTCTATCATAATTGAACCGAGGTCATTTGCCCCACCGTGCAGAGCCATCTGCCCTGTCTTGACGCCAGTTGTGAGCCACGATGCCTGAATATTCTCGACATTGGTGAGCACAAGTCTAGCAATAGCTACAATTCTGAGATATTCACTAAGCGAGGGCATAGGATTCTCAACACCCCTATAAGGCCAAGGAATAAATGCGAGAAAGCCACCCGTGCGAGCCTGCAACTCCCCAATCTCAAAAAGGTGTTTTATGCGTAACTCTGCGCTATCTCGAAAGCCATACATCATTGTAGCAGAGGTGAGCAGTCCCATATCCTGTGCCACTTCCATAGTTTCTATCCACTCTCCTGCAGAGCACTTTGCAGGGGAATTTTCTTTGCGCCACTTATCGTCAAGAATCTCGGCTCCTGCTCCAGGCAGTGAGTCCAGCCCAGCCCTAACTAACCTTTCTAGTGCCACACTAACACTAACCCCAGCTTTCTTTGCCAAATAAAAGACCTCGGGTGCACCCAGAGCGTGTAGCTTTAAAGTAGGACTAATAATTTTTAAATCTCGAAAGAGCTGCTCATAATAATCCAGCCCAAGTTGAGGGTGCATCCCCCCTTGCAGTAGTATCTGATTGCCCCCCTTAGCATTAAGCTCTTCAATCTTTACAGCATACTCTTCAAGAGTGGTTATATACGCCAAATCCCTCTGGGAGAGTTTGCAGTGGAAGGTACAGAACTTACACCCACTGCAACAGACATTCGTGATATTTATATTGCGGTCAATCTGGTAGGTCACCACCCCTGTAGAGCCTTTTATCTGCTTACGTTTCTCGTCCGCCAGGCGCATCAGCGTAGCAAGGTCGGCGTGCTGGTAAAGATCGAGTGCTGTGGAATGGTTCATTTTTTACTAATTTTTTTTGCAAAACTATATAAAAAAAGTAGAAAAAACGCTACCTTTGTCTTTTAAAATCTACATTTAATATGAAAAAAATTACAAGTGCTTTAATATCAGTATTTTACAAGGATGGTCTTGAGCCATTAGTTCGTCAACTTGCCTCAGATGGGGTGAAAATATATTCGACAGGGGGGACACAGAAATTTATCGAAGATTTGGGAGTGGAGTGTACCTCGGTGGAGAGCGTTACTTCGTACCCTTCTATTCTTGGTGGTAGGGTAAAGACTCTTCACCCAAAGATGTTCGGCGGCATTCTCTTTAGACGTGAGGAGCAGGGTGACTTAGAGCAAATCGCTCAGTACGAAATCCCTGCCATTGACCTAGTCATTGTTGATCTTTATCCTTTCGAAGAGACTGTTGCTTCGGGTGCAGAGGATAGCGCAATTATCGAAAAGATTGATGTGGGTGGGCCTTCTATGATTCGTGCTGCGGCTAAGAACCACTCGTCGGTGGCTGTGGTTGCTAACAAAGATCTTTATGGATATTTGACCGAGGTGTTGGCTACTCAGGGTGGTGCAACTACTTTGGAGCAAAGACGTGGGCTTGCTGCTGCTGCCTTTAAGGTGACTGCTGGTTATGATAAGGCTATTATGGAATACTTTGGCGAAAGGACTATTATGCGTTATGGTGAGAACCCTCACCAAAAGGCTGAATTCAGAGGCGACCTTTCGAAGGTGTTCACTAAGCTACACGGTAAGGATATTTCCTATAACAACCTTTTGGATATTAACGCTGCTGTGGAACTTATGAGCGAGTTCTTGATGTGCGAACCGACCTTTGCTATCCTAAAACATAATAACGCTTGTGGTGTTGCTACTCGCTCTACACTTGTCGAAGCATACGAGGTGGCACTTAGTTCAGACCCAATTTCTGCATTTGGTGGAGTATTGGTTTGCAACAGAGAGCTGGATGCAGCTACTGCCGAAAAGGTAAATACTCTGTTCTGCGAAGTGGTTATCGCACCAAGCTATGGCGAAGGCTCACTAGAGATTCTAAAATCTAAGAAAAATAGAATTCTTTTGGAGGTTAATTTCTCTGAGGTTACAAAGGCGACTATGAGCGAGCGCACAATGCTTGGAGGGGTGCTTTGTCAAGAAAGAGATACTAAACTAGGTGGTGTGGACACTGAGGTGAAACTCGCTACTACACTTGCTCCAAGTGCCGAAGAGATGGAGGAACTACTCTTTGCCAACAAAATTGTTAAACACTCTAAGAGCAATGCTATTGTACTGAGTAAGGGCAGGCAACTGCTTGGTAGCGGTGTGGGTCAGACCTCAAGGGTTGATGCACTTAAGCACGCTATCGAAAAGGCTGAGGGCTTTGGCTTTAGCTTGGAGGGTGCTGTGATGGCTTCGGATGCTTTCTTCCCATTTGCAGACTGCGTGGAGATTGCCAGAAATGCTGGGGTACGCTCAGTTATCCAACCAGGCGGCTCGGTAAGAGATGAAGACTCTGTCTCGTACTGTAACGAAAATGAGATGTCGATGGTAATGACTGCTATGCGCCACTTTAAACACTAATAGAAAACAATAAAAAATGGGACTCTTTTCAATGCTTACACAAGAGCTGGCAATGGACCTTGGTACTGCCAATACTCTTATAATTTATAATGACAAGATTGTTGTCGATGAGCCTTCTATTGTAGCTATCGACAATGTAACAGGTAAACTTATTGCTGTGGGCAGCGAGGCTCGTAAGATGCACGGTCGTACCCACCAGAATATTAGAACTATCCGCCCACTCAGGGATGGTGTGATTGCTGACTTTAATGCAGCAGAGATGATGATTCGTGGTATGATCAAGATGATTAAATCACGTAACAAAGTCTTCTCTCCATCGCTAAGGATGGTGATTTGTATTCCGTCGGGTTCGACCAATGTGGAGATTCGTGCCGTAAGGGATTCAGCAGAGCACAGTGGCGGTCGTGAGGTCTATATGATCTTCGAACCAATGGCGGCGGCACTGGGTGCTGGTTTGGATGTGGAAGCTCCAGAGGGGCATATGGTAGTAGATATTGGGGGTGGTACTAGCGAGGTGGCGGTAATTTCGCTTGGCGGTATCGTTTGTAGCGAGAGTATCAATGTCGCAGGGGATGTCTTCACCGATGATATTCTAAACTATATGCGCCAACAACACAACGTTAAGATTGGTGAGCCTACTGCCGAACAACTCAAAATTGCGGTGGGTGCAGCGTTCGATAAGTTGGACGACGAACCAGAACCTTGTATCGTTACAGGCCCTAGTATCCTAAACAGTATGCCACTAGATATTAAAGTGACTTATAAGGAGATGGCAGAGGCACTCGATAAATCGTTGATGAAGATTGATGCTGCTATTAATAAAGTATTGGAGCAAGTTCCACCAGAACTCTTCTCGGATATTTATCGTAATGGTATCTACCTAGCAGGTGGTGGCGCACTGCTCAGAGGGCTTGATAAACGCCTTCAGGCAAAGACTCAAATTCCTTTCCACGTTACCGAAGATCCGCTTCGTGCTGTTGCAAGGGGTACGGGTCTGGCTCTAAAGAATATCCATAAATTCTCATTCCTATTGCGCTAAAGAGAGGAAGATGATAAGACTGCTGTTGCTCTTAAGGCGTGCACTGCCATTTCTATTATACTTAGTAATAGCTCTGGTGTGCCTTAATATCTTCTTCTCGCAGAATGCTTACCAAAGGGCACGGCTTATTGGTATTTCGCATAGTGTGCTGGGAGGAGTGCACGCCCAACTCAGATCAGTGTCTGACTACTTTTCGCTCGGCAAAGAAAATGAAACGTTGCTTCGTGAGAATGCACGCCTTAGGGCACAACTCAGTCGCTTTGTAGCAGATAGTGTTGAGAACTATCTTGACCACGTTAATGCCACGCACTCTAATGAGGTTGTAGTAAAAGTAGTTAATAACACTTACACCAAGCGTAATAACTTTATCACCATTGCTGGGGGAGAGCTTCAGGGGGTTGCCACCGATATGGCACTCTATAATGGAGATGGGATTGTGGGGTATGTGAAGTATGTATCGGATAACTTTGCGGTGGCAGTTTCTGTACTAAATTGTAGGGATTTCCGTACAAGTGGAATGCTCAGCGATGGTAGCGTCGGTTCTATTGTATGGGACGCAGAGAGCTACTACGAGGTGGTGATGAACGAGATTCCTGCCCACGCTGTGATTTCGATAGGCGATACCGTAACGACCACAGAGTTTTCGAATATCTTCCCTTCGGGGATTGGCATCGGTGTGGTGGAAAGTTTTGAAAAGGAGTACAATACCCTCTATACAGCACGACTCAGGTTGCTTGCTGATATTACTAAGCCTTGCTACCTCTACGCCACTAGCCCCGATATGCAACTCGAACGCTTTGAACTTGAAAATGCCACAATAGACTAAGATATATTATGAGAAACTTATTACTGTATTTTTCGAGTTTTATTGTACTGCTCTTGCTTCAGGAGTTTGTGCTCAGCGGGCTCAATGTCTTTGGGTTCTTCTATGTGTGGGCGTATGTTATGATGATAATTATGTTACCGCTGGAGATGAAAAGGGTAGAGCTGCTGCTCTATGCAACACTCTTTGGGGTGGTTCTCGATATTTTTGCAGGCACTTCGGCTCTGATTACCTTCTCGATGGCAAGTACGGTCTTTCTTCGTCCAAATATTATAAAGTGGACTGTGCCACACGATATTATTGTGGTGGGAGGTGCACCCCTTTCCTATAGGATTGGTACGGGAGTCTTTTTGCGCTATGCCTGCTCAGTAGTGCTAGTCTATGGCATTATCCACACCACGTTGGAGGTTATGACCCTTTCTAATTACTTGGATACCTCTCTTCGTTTGGTGGTGAGTGTGGTGCTCAATACTCTGTTGATATACCTCATTCAACTGCCCCTAAAACCAAGTAGATAGTAATGGATAGTAGCTCGTGGAGATATATAGTAGTGAAGTGGTTGATAATATTGGCTGCTGTGAGTATTTGCGTGCGTCTTTTTACCCTTCAGATTGTAGATAGTTCTCTAAAGCAGAGGGCCGATAGAAATACTCTGCGCTATAATGTGCAGTACCCCCCACGTGGCGAGATTCTAGACCGTAACGGTCACTACCTTGCTCGTAGTCGTGAGGCTTATGATATAATGATCATACCCAAAGATGTCAGTGAGTTTGATACTGGTGCAATGGCGAGGCTTCTGGGGGTTGATACTCTAGAGCTTGTAAGGGCTGTGGAGCGTGCACGTCGTTACTCTATGCGCCAACCAAGCGTTCTATTTAAAGAGATGCCCAAGGAGGTGAAGCTGCAACTCGACGAGAGGAGTGTTAGTGGTTTTTATACCCAGTACCGCTCGGCACGTTCCTATCCTACTCAGATGGCAGGAAATCTGTTGGGCTATGTTGGTAAGGTTGGGCAGTGGATGATAGATGCCGACCCGTACTATACCCAAGACGATAATGCAGGGATGAGTGGTATTGAGCAGGCGTACGAGAAGGAGCTTAGGGGAGTTAAGGGGGTTAATGTGCAGATGGTGGATGTCTTTGGAGTGCCGCAGGGTTCATATATGAATGGTGCGGAGGATGTGCTGCCAGTGGCTGGGAAGTCTATTGTTACTACTATTGATGGTGAGCTACAAGAACTTGCCGAAAAACTGCTTAAGGGTAAAGTCGGCTCTGTTGTGGCTATCGAACCCTCGACGGGTGAGATTCTTGTGATGGCATCATCGCCAAGCTATGACCCTGACCTTTTGGTGGGCAGAGAGCGTGGTAATAACTATATGGATATGATTGGTGATAAGCGTAGACCGCTCTTTAACCGTGCCGTGATGGCTTCATACCCCCCAGGCTCTACCTTTAAGGTGGTCAACGGACTCATTGCAATGCAACTCGGTATTGCAAAGGCATCTGATAGATACTCGTGTTATGGACGCTACCCCGTTGGACGTGGCGTAGGGTGTCACTCCCATACCCCATCTTTGGATATGGCAGGGGCTACACAACACTCCTGTAATGCATACTTCTGCTACGTCTTTAGAGATTTGTTGGATAAAGGGGCATCAAGCGATATGAAGGAAAACTTCCAAACGTGGGTCGATGCAGTCGGCACCTTTGGTTTTGGGCGCAAACTTGGCTCAGACTTTAGAAACGAACTCTCGGGAACGCTGCGTGGTGTGGACTACTATAATAGAGTCTACCGTGGGTGGTGGAATTCGCTGACGGTCATTTCGCTCTCTATTGGTCAGGGCGAGCTGGGGGTAACTCCACTTCAGATGGCGAATTTGGCAGCCATTGTGGCGAACCGTGGGCACTACCATATCCCTCACGTTGTGAAGGCTATCGAGGGAGTAGATACTATTGACCATCGCTTTAAAGAGGAGCTTACTACTATGGTAGATAGGGAGCACTTCGATCCTATTGTCGAGGGTATGTACAGAGCAGTCCACGAAGAGGGTGGTACTGCACGCATTGCCAATGTCCCAGGGCTTTCGATTTGCGGCAAGACTGGTACTGCACAAAATCCCCAAGGAGCTGACCACTCTACATTTATGTCCTTTGCTCCACGGGATAACCCAAAGATTGCTGTGTCGGTCTATATCGAACACGGACGCTTCGGTGCAACCTCGGCTGCACCTATCGCCTCACTTCTTATCGAACAGTACCTGACCGATACCATCACTCGGCCGCAACTTGTCGACTATGTGACAAACCTGAAGATTAACTACCCAATGTACCAGAATAAGTAATGAATAACCAGGAACGTAAGATAGGACTACTAAGCTCCAATATAGATTTTTGGACTATTGGCATTTACCTGCTCTTGGTGGTGTGTGGCTGGGTGAGCATCTACTCGGTGACCAACGAAGAGGCTGGGGAAGCCTTCTCGCTCTCTACTCGCTATGGCAAGCAACTCATCTGGATGGGGGTGAGCCTTATAGCAGGACTCTGTATTGTGCTTATTGATACAAAGTACTTACATATTTTCTGCTACCCTGCCTATTGGCTGGCTCTGGGGCTTATGCTGGTGGTGCTGCTCTTTGGGCGAGAGGTGAATGGGGCGAAATCGTGGCTTTCGATAGGCTCTGTGCGCATTCAACCCGTTGAATTTATGAAGATTGCTACGGCTATGGCACTGGCTCGCTTTATGAGCTCGCCTCACTTTAATATCCAACAACGTGACTCGCTATTTAAGGTCGCCTGCATTATCTTTATACCCGTTGTGGTGGTACTGATGCAAAATGATACTGGTTCGGCACTAGTCTTTGCAGCCTTCTTTGTTATATTGTTTAGAGAGGGTTTTGGTGCATCGCTCTACCTTGTTTGCTTCTATTGGTTTTTGGTGGCAGTGCTGACATTCTTTTTGACACCCTTTTCGTTAGCACTAATGGTCTTTGCGAGTTGTGTACTCTTTGAGGCGGTATCGAACTTTCAAAGAGAGGGAGTCATCTTGGCAATGGTGCGCTATGTAGCATTGGTTGCAGCTATCTTTTTATTATTATTCTTTGGTTCTAGGTTGTTGGGATGGGGTGTAGGTGGAGAAATCCTACTATTGCTCGCAGTATCGGCAACACTACCTATCTTAATAAAGAATTTCTTGAGGGGGTATTCACGTACAATATTAAATTACACTGCACTCTTTGTAGTATCGGTGCTCTTGATATTTGCAGTAGACTATGCCTTTAATAATATCTTACAGGCACACCAAAAGAACCGTATCTTAGACCTTGTTGGTATTCAGGACGACCCTCAGGGGGTTGGCTACAATGCTATGCAGGCAAAGATTGCTATTGGTTCGGGGGGGCTTACTGGTAAGGGTTTTTTGCAGGGTACGCAGACACGCTTTAGCTTTGTACCTGAGCAGAGCACCGACTTTATATTCTGCACTGTTGGCGAAGAACACGGCTTTATAGGTTCGGTAATAGTTGTTGCGCTCTTTGTGGTACTAATTCTTCGACTACTAAAGATGGGGGAGCGTCAAAACGAGCCATTTGCACGCATCTATTGCTATGGTGTGGCAGCCGTGATATTTGCCCACTTCTTTATAAATATAGCAATGGCAATAGGGTTATTCCCCGTTATTGGGATACCCCTACCATTTTTCTCTTACGGTGGTAGTTCGCTATTGGCTTTTTCTGTAATGTTCTTTATAGCAGTACGCCTAGATAGCCTACAATTCGAGGGAACTGGTCGTAAACTATTGTAGAAGTCCCCTGCAAGGGTATTGGTGTAAGTATGGATCTAAAATAACCCTTGCAAGCTAGGTTAGATCTGAGGATTACTCAGCCAATGCCGCTGGCATCATCACCATTGTTGCTGAACCCAAAATAGCAACAGAGTAGTTCATACTAGTACTTAATCCAACGAAACAACTCCTTAAATGTTGGCTTCTTACCATACATAAATATGCCTACCCTATAGATCTTTGACGCAAAGTATGTTATAGCAAAAAATGACCCGTAAAGCATAACCACACTCAGCGCAAACTCCCACCACGGTACGCCATAACTTACACGTGCCATCATAATAATTGGCGAAGAAAATGGTATAATTGAACCCCAAAAAGCAAGCTCAGAGTATGGGTCACGCATAACGCTCATCATCAGAACTAACGAAATAATAAGCGGCACGGTCACAGGCAGTTGCAGCTGTTGAGTATCGGCTGCATTATCCACCGCCGAGCCAATAGCCGCAAACATCGAAGCATAAAGCAAATACCCTCCAATAAAAAATATCAAGAAGCTACCAATAACACGCATCAAGAACCAAGGGTCGAGCAATGTAGAAAGCACAGAATTAATCTCCACACCAAGTTCAGCAGGCACTGTGCCGCCTCCCATAGCCGCTGCATCACCTCCGCTAAGCCCCAGCATTGGCATCACCACCATCGAACCCACACCAATCAACACTACCCATATCACAAACTGTAGGATTGCCACCGATGCAACCCCCAGAATCTTACCCATCATCAGTTCAAAGGGTTTCACCGAGCTGACTATTACCTCAATAATGCGATTAGATTTCTCCTCAACAACCCCATTAAGCACCATCGTGCCATATATAAATATAAACATATATATCACAAACCCCATCAAGTAGGATACAGCAATGTAGACCCCCGAGGAGCTTGCTTTTTCGACTATTTCATCGCTCTTTGAACTCTTTTCGATGCTAAAGGTAGAGAGCGAGGCACGTGCCGACACTTCCTTCATAATCTCGCCAAGCCCCTCGATATTAGTGTTCTCGATACGCCTTTGAGTTATTATATCGCTAAGGGTTCTCTCGATTTTTTGTTGCAGGTCTATAGTGGCATTCTTTTTGGTATAGAGGGTTGCATTGCTAGTATTCTCTAAAATATCCTCACCAATGGTCAAATAGCCATAGGCATTGGGGTGCTCACTCATTACTTGGGGATAGGTGCTACTACTCACTAAAAAGTCAACTTCGCTATCTGAGGTGATTCTATCACCAATAATTCCGCTTGCATCGCACACGACAATTTCCCTTTGCTCTGAGCCACCGCCATACATCGCAACCAAGGCTGGAACAACCATCAATGCCACCATAAGCACTGGCATCAGCAGTGTCATTACTATAAAACTGCGCTTGCGCACTCGCACATTAAATTCTCTACCTACTATTAATCCTATCTTACTCATTTTGATTTACGGGGACTTCTAAAAATTGATTTGGTGAATTTGGGATGAGATTCGAAGGTGAGTTTTTGCCGCATTTTCTCTCTAATAGCGGGCTATTCGAGAGGAAAAAGGTGAAAAATCAGCCAAAATATCGCCCTGGTGGCATCAAAACCTATTTCTTTATATCCATTTTTTATTTGTTAAATTTTAGTGGGGTCAATTTTTAGAAGTCCCCTTACAGCTTTAATAAAAATTTCGTTCATTGATGGTATCTTCTCCGAGAAGGAGTGTAGCACCACTTCGCTGTTGATAAGCGAGATTGCCTGACGTGGGGTAGTGGTAGGGTTTAGTTGTAGGGAAAGCGAATTCTCTGTGGAGTCTAGTACACGTCCAAGTGGAGTGAGTGCAGAGCATAGCTTTACGCTATCCCCCTCAAAACTAAAATCGAAGGTGTTAGTAGCATAGCTCTTGCGAATATCTGCCACGTTGCCACTCAGCACATTTTTGCTTTTATTAATTAGGGTGATATACTCACAAATCTCCTCTACCGAAGCCATATTATGGGTTGAGAATATCACCGTTGCGCCATTTTTGGCACGATCTAGAATTTCATTTTTAAGAATTTGGGTATTCACGGGGTCAAAGCCACTAAAGGGTTCATCGAAAATCAGCAGTTCGGGGTTGTGAATGACAGTTACTATAAACTGCACCTTTTGCGCCATACCTTTGGATAGTTCCTCGACCTTTTTATCCCACCAGCCCATAATCTCAAATCTCTCGAACCATTGCTTTAGCGAAGACATTGCATCAGAGCGGCTCATCCCCTTGAGGCGACTAAGGTAGAGGGCTTGTTCGCCCACTTTCATCTTTTTGTAGAGCCCACGTTCTTCGGGCAGGTAGCCGATTCGTGCAATATCGTTTTGAGTGATGGGTTTGCCGTTGAAGAGAATTTCACCGCTATCGGGGCCCGTTATTCGGTTCATTATCCTGATAAGGGTACTTTTGCCTGCTCCATTTGGCCCTAATAGCCCATAGACTGAGCCACGAGGGATTGAGAGACTTACATCGTCGAGAGCACGGTGTGTAGCAAAACTTTTGATTATATTCTTTGCTTCTATTATCATAATGTATGTGCGTAAGTTGTGAATAACTAGTTCAAAGGTAGTGAAAATTTATTGAATATACAAGGCTCACCAGTTCTTAGAAGCCCCCTGTACTTAACTGTTTGACTTCTCAAAAATTGACTTCTTACTCCAATTACCATAAAAATAATACCACACAACCATCGCTGTGCCAACCGCCCAACCTACCACAACACTTACCGAAATAACATCTACACCTGACAAATCACTATACTCCGAAAGAAATTTAGCCACTGGTAAACGACCCAACCACATTGCTACAAAAGTCGATAACATAGGGAAAATTACTGCCCCAGCACCCCTGAAAAGCCCCGTAAAGGCCTGCATAACAGAAAACAGTACGTAAAACAAACTAAGAGATACCAAGTAACGATAACCAATCTCGATTACCTCCACCTCACTGGTAAAAAACCCTAGGATATACTTGCCCAAAAGCACCAAAACTATACTCTGAACCACACAAAAACTCGAAGAAATAATGAGCGTTGAACGTAGCCCACGCTTTACCCTATCTAGCTTGCCTGCACCGATATTCTGCCCCACAAAAGAACTTAGCGCAAGGGCAAAGTTCATCGCTGGAAGTACCGCTATGGAGTCTACCCTCATTGCTGCCGAAATTGCTGCAATAGTATTCGTGCCATAACCATTAATAATGCTAAAAATCGCTACCATACCAAACGCCACAAACGACTGCTGAAAACCTGTCGGTAGACCAAAACGTAGGCACTGCGAGAAGATTTTCTTGTGAAATTTCAGGCGAAATAGATTTATGTGGAAGACTATCTTTTTGTTATTATTTATGTAGAGTATCGCCATAAAGTAGGCAAAGCCCTGCGAGATGACAGTTGCCCACGCTGCCGATGCCACCCCCCACTCGAAGTGCACAATAAAGAGAAAGTCAAGCCCAATATTAAGAACTGATGATAGCAGCAGAAAGTAGAGCGGTGTGCGTGAGTCGCCCACACCTCGCATAATTGCCACAATGGTATTAAACCCAAATAACAAGAAAATGCCACCCAAATAGACCGAGAGATAGTCATAGCCAAGGGGTATAAGCTCCGAGGGTAGTCCCATAAAGCGTAGAATATTATCTGAGAAGAGTATGCCAATAGCCCCTATCAGTGCTCCACAGACAAGTAGTACGATGTGCAGTGTGTCGCAAGTAAGGCGCACTTTTTCGAGGTTTCCACGTCCGAAGTATTGCGAAATGACTACGCTTGCCCCACCGCCAATACCCATTACCATTGAGATGATTGCAAAGATAACGGGGTTGCTAGCTCCCACAGCAGCTAGTGCGTTGGTTCCGATATATTGTCCAACTATTGCGCTATCGACCATTTGGTAGAGTTGCATAAGCAGGTTGCCAGCAATGATGGGTAGAGAGAATAGTAGTATTTGCGAGCCGATGGGTCCGTGTGTAAAGTCTTTCATAGGGGAGCAAAGTTAGCAAAAAGTATGGTAAAGTTGGCAGAAAAGGTAATTAAAGTTTGTTATAGTTTGTAATACTACTATAACAAACTTTGGTCATAAAAGGGTCATCCCCCCACACACTGCCCCTAAACCCAAAGAAAAAAAATAACAAATATTTTGATAAGAAAACCAAAAAATGTACCTTTGCCAACGTAATTAACGATTTTGGGCTACCTGCCTACTACAAACAAAAATATAAAACGGTGGATAAACTTGAACAGTTATACCGAGAAGTCCTATCTGAACTAGGCGAAAACCCTGAGCGTGAAGGACTAATAAAAACCCCTGAACGTGTGGCTCGTGCTATGCGCTTCTTTACACAAGGGTATGAACAAAACCCTATCGAAATCCTTAACTCTGCACGCTTCAAAGAAGAGTACAAGCATATGGTAATTGTCAAGGATATTGAACTCTACTCGCTATGCGAACACCACCTACTACCATTCTATGGCAAAGCGCACGTAGCATATATCCCTAACGGCTATATCACAGGGCTATCGAAAGTAGCACGTGTTGTGGAGTGCTTTGCTCGCAGGCTTCAAGTGCAAGAGCGTATGACAATCCAAATTCGTGACTCTATCCAAGAGGCTCTAAATCCACTAGGTGTGGCGGTTGTTATCGAGGCATCGCATATGTGTATGCAGATGCGTGGTATCCAAAAACAAAACTCCGCTACCACTACCTCGGCATTTACGGGAGCATTCCTCAGAGATCAACGCACCAGAGAGGAATTTATGCAACTGATCTCTTCTAAACTAAGATAACAAACAAACTTTAAAACTATATTTATGAGCGGCTTTTTCGGTTCAATCTCAAAGAGAACTATTGTTGGTGACGTGTTCTACGGCACTGACTATCATTCACACCTTGGCACAAAGCGTGCTGGTATGGCTTTCTGGAGGGAAGGCAAAATTGTACGTAGCATCCATAGCCTTGAGAATGGCTATTTTCGTAACAAATTCGAGGATGATCTACCTAAATTCGAGGGCTCGTTCTCTGGAATTGGTGTGATTTCGGATCACGAGAGTCAACCTGTGACTATCACCTCTCACTTGGGACGCTTCTCGGTGGTGACGGTTGCTAAGTTTGGTAACTTGAAGCAAGTTGTAAATGAGATGTTAGAGAATGGCAGCCACTTTGCTGAGCTATCGGGTTCGGATATTAATCCTACCGAGGCAGTAGCAATGCTTATCTCACGTGGCAAGGACTTTGCCGATGGATTGCGAATTGCGCAAGATACTATCAAAGGCTCGTGCTCGATACTAGTGCTAACCCCTGATGGCATCTACGCCTCTAGAGATAGATTTGGCAGAACCCCTATCGTTATTGGTAAGGATGCTGATGGATATGTGGTGGCTAGTGAATCTTCGAGCTTTACTAACCTTGGGTATGATACGGTTAGGGATATTGATGCTGGTGAGGTTGTATTACTTACTGCCGAGGGCATTGAGGTGAAAAAAGCCCCACGTAAACGCAAACAAATCTGTTCGTTCTTGTGGATATACTATGGTTACCCATCGGCGTGGTACGAGGGTATTAATGTAGAGGAGTCGAGGTATCGCTGTGGTGCGGCACTCGCTCGCAGAGATAGAGAGGAGGGGCTGAGCTTTGACTTTGCAGGGGCAATTCCTGACTCTGGTATTGGTCACGCTATTGGATATAGCAATGAACTCTCGATCCCTTACAAACGCCCATTTGTGAAGTACACCCCAACTTGGCCTCGTAGCTTTATGCCACAGAACCAAAATATGAGAGATTTGGTGGCTAAAATGAAACTTCTTCCTAATAAGGAATTTACTCAGAATAGCTCGATGGTACTACTCGACGACTCTATCGTTAGGGGTACTCAACTCAAAGACAATGTCATAAAACTACTCGAAAATGGTGCTCGTGAGGTGCATATGCGTATTGCTTGTCCTCCGCTAATTTTCCCGTGTAAGTTCTTGAATTTCTCGGCATCACGCTCTGCTTTTGACCTTATCACGCTACGTGTGATTGCTAAACTTGAGGGCACTGAGAATCTCTCTGATGCGCTGCTTGCAGAGTATGTAGACCATACCTCTGATAAACACAAAGCAATGGTCGAAGAAATTGCACGCCAGTTGCAGCTAACATCGCTTAAGTTCCAACATCTCGACGATGTGGTTAAATCAATCGGACTGCCAAAAGAACAACTCTGTACTCACTGTTGGGACAATAGCTCGTATGAAGAATAGACTCATTGCAATATTATTTTTTAGTGCATTATGCTTAGGTTGTGGCTCAAAAAAGTCACAACTAGCAGGTGCGCTCGAAGATGTGCTGATGGTGGAGAGGGGTTTGCTCTACTTCTATGAGCAGGGAGGGGTAGGTACACTCTCTATGTTTTTAACAGAGGGTAAGGCAAAGCAGATTGCGCTAATCGAGGGACTTGCTAAGAGTAAGGGTATTGAGTTAGAGGTAAAGGTGGATACTATCCGCATTCATAATAGTATGGAGGATGCCATACTGGAGAACTTGTATCGAGCAAAGGCAGCCGAGGAGTATTTGTTGGGGGTTTCTTATGTAGAGTTGGAGATGGCATTGGAGCGGTACCGTATGGAGGGTGAGAGTTATAGTGATAGGGGTATGGAGTCAGCTCAGGCGAATATTGATTTACTTGTAAAGTTGCTACAGTATAGAGAGAGCCAATAGGGGGTGCCTCTGGGCACACCAGATGACCAAAGTCTGTTATACTACAAGCTACCTCCTAAAATAAACGAGTCTTGCTCTCCGTACCAGCCCTAAGACGCTTGATATTTGAACGATGAGTGTAAATTAGCATCGAACCTACCATAACCGAAAAAATAGTCATAGTTGGCGACACTTCGTGATAGAAAATAACATACTCTAACACTGTCCATATCGGAAAAGTCAATGCCGCTAATACAGAACCTAACGAAAGATAACCCGATGTGCTCCAGCCTATTACAAAGGCAGTAAAACTGCCAATTAACGGAATAGGCGAGATTGCAATGAGTGCTCCTGCTATAGTTGCAAGACCCTTGCCACCTCTAAACGAAGCAAATATCGGAAAGATATGCCCAAGAATTGCAGCTGCCATTAACCCAATTCTCAAAAAAACAAAGCTCTCTGAAAACTCCATCCCAAAAGCCTCTGGGGCAAGCGAAGTAAACCAACCCAGCATCACCGCACCCCATCCCTTTGCAGCATCAACTACAAAGACTGGAATTGCCGCAGCACGACCCAATACCCTCAATACATTAGTCGCCCCAGCATTGCCCGAACCGTGGTCACGAATATCCATCTTAAAGAATATCTTAGACACCCACACTGCCGTGGGGATAGAACCTAATAAGTAGGCTCCAATTATTAGTAGTGCTATTAGTAAACCTTCGTGCATATATTTATATAATTTTGAATTTCAATAACTTTGCTCTCCATATCCTCGCCCATAAGATAGCGCACCAACGAAAGATTCTGCGCTCCTGCCCCCAATACATCCTTAATATTCTCAGGAAAAATCCCCCCGATTGCCACCACTGGCACAGTCGCTATTTTCAGCACCTCACCCAGTAGCTTTGTACCAACCGTAGGGTCTGGATTTTTTTTAGTAGTGGTAGGGTAAACAGGTCCAAAGCCAATATACTCAGGCGAATGATCTAGTGCCCTGCGAGCTTGATCCAGCGAGTGCGTGGAAAGTCCGATAGGCATATCCCCCACAATCTTTCTAGCATCCTCTACCCTTAGGTCATCTTGCCCAAGGTGCAGCAAATCGGCATCACAGAGCCTTGCAATATCGGCTCTATCATTTATCACAAAGCGAGTCTGAGTGCCACGTGTAATGGCACGCATATCGTGTGCAACCCTCAAAAGAGCACTGTCTGATAGCTCTTTTTCTCGAAGTTGTAGATACTTTATATTATTTTGCACACAAATTTCTGCCACCCTCGTATAAGGCAATGCAGGTTGTGTAGCAATTACATATAGTCCAAATTTATCCATATATACATCAATTATATTATAGGCAGCTAATAGTCAGTCAACTAAGTGTCATAGGTTAAACAACAGAGCATAAACCAAACACCACAGCACAACAATAATAGTCACCTATTGAGAATACAAATGTAGCAAAAAAAAGTTTTAAAAAAAATTTGGAGAATTAAAAAATAGTATTTATCTTTGCACCGTCTTAAGGGACATCACTCGGGGTGTAGCGCAGCCCGGTTAGCGCATCTGCTTTGGGAGCAGAGGGTCCCAGGTTCGAATCCTGGTACCCCGACACTGTAAGGAGAGAATTTGAATTAGTTTCGAATTCTCTCCTTTTTTTTAGGGGACTTCTAGAAACTGACCCCATATTAAAATTTTAAATAATGAAATATACTTTTAGACTACTTACCCTTGCATTATTATTGAGCGTTGTTGTATGTTCGTGCGAATTCCACGATGATAGTCCCACTGCTGAACCTGATGAATACGCAACGAGTGGAAATATTGTTGGTGCAACCTATTCTTGTGAAAATCTGACTATTACTTTTGTAAGTGAGAGTGTGGCAGAGTGTACGTTATCGCTGTACGACGATATTCCGATGGTTAGTGGTGAGTATAGTTTTCTGAGCGATGATGATAAGACTGCGGATTTTGATTTTGATTATTTGTGGGAGGAGAATATGGAGGAGCCGACACAGGTTCTCAGGTATAGAGTTTTGATAGATGGGGAGTTTGAGTCCAAGGAGAAGTTGTTTGTAAAGGAGTTGTATTATAGTTATAGGAGGGGGATGTCTACTTCTGAGTCTTTCACTATCAACAATTTGTCGCTTTACAGGCTATAACTAAAGCTCTGACCCCACCGAAAAAAGATCCAAAAGATGCTGAGGCGGACGAACTGGACGATGCGTTACACTATCCATAAATGCCAACGTTACATAACCCGTAGTCAATAACTCCATACCCTCACTACGAAAAACCTCATAATGAAAAGTCATCTTTACTCCGCTCGGCAACTCCCTAAGCGAAGTGCGAATTGTCAACAAATCATCGTAATTTGCTGGCCTCTTGTAATCAATATGCACACTGAGCACTGGCATCATCACTCCGCTAGCCTCCAACTCACGGTAAGTGTATCCACGTGTACGCAACAACTCATTGCGCCCCATATCAAACAATTCTACATAATGTGAATGGTACAAAAAACCCATCATATCAACTTCGCCATAGCGAACCCTGGTCTCTAAATCGCAAGTTATCATAATTACCTATCTTAATAATTTTACACGTAATAGCTTGGCACGTGAGTACTTTTGTGCCATATTATTTAACAATATCCCAAATAGAAAGATTAAAATATAGCTGAACAACAGCTCCAACAGCGAAAGCCGTATATCACGCACCACTGCCCACTCCCACCCTGCAACCATCGCAAAGACTGTGTTCTGGATGTCTGTAACCCATAGCGCAATATGCCCCAAAAAACCAATCGAAGTGATAATGTAAAGCAACCCACACAGGATTATGGCAGGTACGGTCACCCATATAAAGACACTAAGTATAATACCCATCCACGCCACCTCTCCAAAGTGAAACGCTAGTAATGGCACAATCCCCAACTGCGCTGACAGCGAAATCGCAACCGCACAGAGAAAAGTTCTTGCCACTCTATTCTTAATGGTTATAAAGGCTACCAACGGATGATAAAATATAAAGATACCGACCATTGCCATAAAGGATAGTTGGAAGCCTATATTATAGATTGAGTATGGTGCAAAGAGCAATATTATTGCCGCAGCGGTGGCAAGGGTATTTAGCGAGCGAGTGCTTCGATGCAACAGGAGTGAGAGTTGATAGAGCGTGAACATTATGGCGGCACGCTCTACGCTAACCGACATTCCGCTAAAGATGGCATAGAGCCACAGCCCTAGTATTATAAGTATGCTATAGATAACTCGCCCCCTTCTGCCTATAAACTTTAGTGCACCGAGCATTAAGTTGAGCAGTATCACCACAACACCGATATGCAGCCCCGAGATTGCCAGCAGGTGCGATGCACCAGAGTTGCGATAGGTCTGTATGGTTTCTTGATTCAGGGCACTTCTCTCGCCTATGACCATAGCCGAGTAGACCGCAATAGCATCACGCTTAGTGCTATCAAGCAGAACGATTTTTTCACGTGCGCCATCCCTAAGGCTTTGCAGATAACCACCCCACGTACCACTAGCCTTGCCGAGTATAGTGCTCTGGTAGCTATAGACCTGACCTACCACCCCCTCTTTAAAGACATACTTGCCATACCCACCCTGTATTCTGCGCAGCGACCCTTTCAAGCATATAGTGTCATTAATGCGCATATCTCGTGCCGTGGAATCTAGCCCACAAAAGAGCGTATAGGAGGTATTGCTCCACTTCTCTGAGCTATCCTGAGTAGCGATAATATCGAGCGTTGCCTTATACCATTTACCTTGGAGTATGGGGTTACTTTGTAGCTTACCAACAAATATAGCCTCCTGATTGTAGCTAATTGGGGGTTTAGTTGGGGTAGAGTGTTGAGCCAAGGTGTATGCAGCAAGGATTATCAGGGAGTAGACCAGTGGCTGGGCACGCTTAAAGACAATATCAATAAGTAGTGCAGCGAGTGCGAGTCCATAGAGTATGTAGCGAAAATCGTGATTTGTTTCGCTCCAAAGCAATATCCCCCCAATAGTATAGATTACTACCCATAGCATTGGGTAGCGTCTGTAACTGAATATTTTAGATATTGCCTTGAACATTTTTTATGGGGAGTTTATTCTATTTGCGCACTACACGAAGTGTCATACCAAGGGGCAGTGCCTTACCAAAGGAGTCGCTAACAAATAGCTCCGAAGCCTCAATATCGAACCCCTCACCAAGTATCTGCCTCAATAGAGTGTGAGTGAGTAGTGCAGAGAAGCCCATCGAGTAGAGACTCAATAGCATAAATGCACCTTTGTGAGTAGCGAGTAGTTCTTTGCAGCGTAATAGCAACTCATAGATATGGTCTTCGAGCACCCATTTCTGCCCATCTGGACCTCTGCCATAAGCAGGAGGGTCGAGCACAATGGCACTGTAACGATTCTCACGCCTACACTCCCTAGCGGCAAACTCCATAGCATCGTCAGTGATATAGCGGATGCCATCAACCCCTGATGCCTCGGCATTTTCACGTGCCCAGTGGTTCACTGCCTTTACCGAGTCTAGGTGGGTCACCGCTGCGCCTGCCATAGCTCCAGCCACGGATGCAGCCCCAGTGTAGGCAAACATATTGAGCATTTTGATAGAGCCATACTCCTGCCGAAGTTTTAGTATGCTATTTTCGATATAGTCCCAGTTTGCGGCCTGTTCGGCAAATAGCCCTACGTGTTTAAAGGAGGTCATTCCCAGTCTAAGGCGCATAGTGCCACTTTCCATCTTACGTTTCACCCACCATTGTTCGGCGACTTTGCGACCAATTTTCCATTCGCCTTTTTCGCTTTCGCCTTTTTTACGCACGAAGGTAGCCGAGGTAAGTTTTTCCCATTCTTGTTGGCTTAGAGATGGTTGCCAGAGAGCTTGCGGTTCGGGTCTGCATAGCACATTTTCGCCAAAGCGTTCGAGTTTGTAGCCTGCTCCAGAGTCTAGTAGTTGATATGAGTTGGCACTCCATTTAGGGCTGTGTAGTAGTATTTGCATAGTTGGTTTATTCTTTGTGGGTGTAAAATTACAAAATTTTCTATTACTCTGCAATTAATTGTGGGCGTAATAGAAAGTTATAGCAAACTAAACAATTAAAGGGGACTTCTAAAAATTGACCCCACTAAAATTTAACTAATAAAAAATGGATGTAAAGAAATAGGTTTTGATGCCACCAGGGCGATATTTTGGTTGATTTTTCACCTTTTTTTGGTCAAATAGTCCACTATTAGACCAAAAATGCGGCAAAAACTCACCTCAAAATCTCATCCCAAATCCACCAAATTAATTTTTAGAAGTCCCCTAAAGTTTTTTGGTGCCGCTGGGCACACCAGATGACCAAAGTTTGTTTGAGCTTTTAGTCTGTAATACTACAAGCTCTAACTTTTTTTTGAGGCAGGAAACTCATAGTTGCAGAAATACTAATTTTTAACTACTTTTGTAAAACAAAAATTACCTTTTTTACTATGCACAGTCCACTAGCTCAAAGAATGCGCCCCGAAAGGCTCGAAGACTACGTCTCGCAACGTGGCGTAGTGAACGTCCTCTCCAAATTTATTGAAAACGGTGTACTCCCCTCTATGATACTATGGGGACCCCCAGGAGTCGGCAAAACTACACTAGCTATGATTGTTGCCGAATCCTTGGGTAGAGAGTTTTTTACACTCTCGGCTGTAAACTCAGGGGTTAAGGACGTGCGAGAAGTGCTCGAACGTGCTCGTGGCTCAAGGCTACTGAGCAGAGGGCAATCCCCAGTGCTCTTTATCGACGAGATTCACCGCTTTAATAAATCACAACAAGACTCCCTGCTGGCAGCAGTGGAACAGGGCACTATTGTCTTGATAGGAGCTACCACCGAAAACCCCTCATTTGAGGTGATACGCCCCCTGCTCTCTCGCTGTAATGTCTACACGCTAAACTCCATCGAAGGGGAGGATTTGCTGCAACTTCTACACAGGGCAATTACCCAAGATGTGATACTAAAGGAGCGTGATATTGAGGTCATAGAGACCGATGCTCTACTTGCCTTTGCTAATGGTGATGCCCGAAAGCTACTAAATATACTAGATACTCTTAGCTCAACCACTAGCGGTAAGATTACTATCAGCAATGAGAATGTAACCACCTCGCTGCAACAGAACATTGCGCAGTACGACAAGGGTGCTGATCAACACTACGACACTATCTCAGCCTTTATCAAGTCCGTTAGGGGCAGTGACACCGACGCTGCACTCTACTACCTTGCCCGAATGCTCAACGGTGGGGAAGAACCACGCTTTATAGCACGTAGGCTCTTGATACTTGCTGCCGAGGATATAGGTCTTGCCAACAATAATGCGCTACTACTTGCAAACGCTACTTTCGAGGCTGTTCATAACCTTGGTATGCCAGAGGCTAGGATTCCGCTAGCTCAGTGCACCATCTACCTAGCCCAAAGCCCAAAGGGCAATAGTGCGTATCGTGCCATCAATGAGGCTATGGCATTTGTTCAGAGTGATGGCTACCGCCCCGTGCCACTACACATACGCAATGCCCCCACTAAGTTAATGAAAGACGAAGGGTATGGCGTAGGCTACCTCTACCCCCATAACTACCCAAACTCGCAGGTCGAACAACAATACATGCCAGATGATATTAAAGATATTAAATTTTATAAATAATGACTATGACACGAGAATACCTAAACTCTTCAGAGATGTTTTTCCTACTTGCAGGCCCTTGCGCTATTGAGGGCGAGGCAATGGCAATGGATATAGCTGGCACGCTGAGAGAGCTTACCCAGAAATTTAACATACCATACATCTTTAAAGGCTCATACCGCAAGGCAAACCGCTCTCGCAGGGATTCCTTTACGGGGATTGGTGACCTTAAGGCACTAGAGATATTGGCACGCATCGCACGAGAGTTCAATGTGCCTGTGGTAACGGATGTTCATACTGCAGGGGAGGCTGAAATGGCGGCAGAGTATGTCGATGTGCTTCAGATTCCTGCATTTCTGTGCCGTCAGAGCGACCTACTAGAGGCTGCTGCCAAGACTGGACGTTGGGTGAATATCAAAAAGGGGCAGTTCCTTTCGCCCGAGGCTATGGAGTTTGCAGCAGGTAAGGTTACCGAGGCTGGCAACCCTAATGTAATGCTCACTGAGCGTGGCACTACCTTTGGGTATGGGGATTTGGTGGTGGATTACCGTGGTATTCCTACTATGCAGAGCACGGGATGTCCCGTAGTGCTTGACATTACCCACTCCCTACAAAAGCCTAACCAAAGCTCAGGGGTTACGGGTGGTATGCCACAGATGATTGAAACAGTTGCTAGGGCTGGCGTTGCAGTCGGTGTTGATGGGCTTTTTATCGAGACTCACCCAGAGCCAGAGGTTGCACTCTCGGATGGTGCTAATATGCTAAAGTTAGATAAAATGGAGTCGCTGCTTGAGAGATTGTGTGAAATTAGACGCTGCATTATACGATGAACTTAAGAGAATTTACCACGCTACTCGACCGTGAGGGCGAACTAAAGAGAATAAAATGCAGCGTAAGCCCTGAGCTAGAGATTAGCGAAGTCTTCGATAGAGTATCGAAAGAGGCTGAGGGGGGCAGTGCACTACTCTTTGAGGATACTGGTACAGAGTTCCCTATGCTCTGCAATATGATGGGTTCAGAAAAGAGGCTATCCGAGGCACTACGTGTCGAAAATAGTGGGGAGCTATCCCAAAAGATTGAACGCCTGCTCAGCGAAGTCAAAAAGCCTCGTACCACACTCTCTGATAAACTCTCTATACTTCCCTTTTTAAGCAGTGCAGCAAAGTGGTTTCCAAAGCATAAGCGTCGCAGGGGTAAGTGTCAAGAGGTTGTATATCAAGGGGATGAGGTTGACCTTGCGATACTTCCTATACTAAAGACTTGGCCACACGATGGCGGACGCTTTATAACCCTTCCCCTTGTGCATACCACTGATCCAACCACTGGAGGGCGCAACGTGGGGATGTACCGTATGCAGGTCTTTAGCAAAAATAGTACGGGTATGCACTGGCATATCCACAAGACTGGCGAGAGCCACTACCAAGAGTACAAACGCCGTGGACAGAGGATGCCTGTGAGCGTGGCACTGGGGGGTGACCCTGCCTATACCTATTGCGCTACCGCACCACTCCCAGAGGGTATTGATGAGTATATCCTTGCAGGTATGTTGCGCAGTAAACCTGTAAAGCTGGTTAGGTGCATTACTAATAATCTTGAAGTGCCAGAGGATTGCGATATTATCTTGGAGGGTTATGTCGACCCTACCGAAGAAAAAGTTATAGAAGGACCCTTTGGTGACCATACGGGGTTCTATTCTCTGGAAGATTATTACCCTACATTTCATATCACCGCCATTACTCACCGCCGTGATGCAATCTACCCCGCTACGCTGGTTGGCGTGCCCCCTATGGAGGATAGATACCTCGCACTAGCAAGCGAAAAAATCTTTGAAGCACCTATTAAAGCAATCCTAGCTCCCGAAATCCTCTCGATGTGGATGCCGTGGCAGGGTGTGGCGCATAATCTAGCACTAGTGGAGATAAATAGCTGCTACCCTGGTGCAGGTATAAAGGTTGCTACAACGCTGTGGGGCTCTGGGCAGATGAGTTTTTGTAAGGTTATTTGGACATCAACCTATAGAATTACCGAAGAGGAGCTAAAGGGTTATCTATTTGGTGGTGAGAAATTCAGAGCCGAGGTTACCTTCTCACGTGGCATCTCCGATGTACTTGACCACGCTAGCGAGCAGGTTGGGCTAAGCACCAAAATGGCAATAGATATGACAAGTGCTAACACCCAAGAATGGAGCATAGAGGTTATATACAACAAAGGGGCAGAGAGCCTAAGCGAGGATGATAAGATATGGCTGTTGCTTGCGCACTTAGAGCCTCAACGTGATGTGGAGCTAACCTCGGATGGGGTTATACGCATTGATGCACGCAGCAAAAGACTAAAACAAAGAGCCACCCCAAATGTAGTGACTATGGATTCTAAAACTATTGAGATGGTTGATAGCCGTTGGGGGGAATATGGACTTGGGGAACTTATTGAATCACCCTCACGAAAATATCAAAAACTTGTACACAACGATGGAGCAGAGGAAATTTTCTAGACGAAAGAGCACCAAAGTCACCGTAGGCAAAATAACTATCGGTGGGGATGCACCAATTTCGGTGCAGAGTATGACAAACGTAGCACTCGATAACCTCCCCAAAGTAGTAGAACAGATACTACGCATAGAGGCAGCAGGTGGCGAAATAGTGCGCCTAGCAGCCCCTAGCATTAAGGATGCTAAACTTCTGGGTGAATTGCGCCGTATGCTGCTTCAAAGGGGCTCTACTATTCCCCTTGTTGCCGATGTGCACTTCAATGCCGCTATTGCCCTTGAAGCTGCCCTACACGTCGATAAGGTGCGCATAAACCCTGGGAACTGGGGCGATAGAGCACGCTTTGCGGAACTCCTTGAGATATGCAGGGAACGTAAAGTAGCACTACGCATAGGCGTTAACCACGGCTCGCTATCCCCAGAAATAGTCGAAAAATATGGAAATACTCCCCTTGGAATGGTACAGAGTGCTCTGGAGTTTTTAAGACTTGCTGCTGCTAAAGACTTCGACCAAGTGGTAGTATCATTTAAGTCCAGCAACTCTAGAACAATGGTTGAGGCATACAGACTGGGGGTAGAGATGATGGATAGCGAAGGCTTTACTGCGCCGCTGCACCTCGGGGTAACTGAGGCTGGCGAGGGTATCGAAGGCAGAATGAAATCGGCCGTGGGAATTGGTGCGCTACTGCTTGATGGCTTAGGTGATACTATCCGTGTGTCGCTAAGTGAACCACCTGAGAATGAAATCCCTGCTGGGTTTGAAATCCTACAAGCCTCGCGTGCCAGAATCACAAAGAGCGAAATAATATCGTGCCCTACTTGTGGGCGTACCCTCTATGACCTGCAAAGTGCAATAAAAGAGATAAAAGAGCGTTTTAAAGATACACAGGGTCTGAAAATTGCGGTGATGGGATGTGTGGTCAATGGGCCAGGCGAAATGGGTGATGCTGACTATGGTTACGTGGGTAGCGGACGTGGAGTGGTTACACTCTACAAAGATGGCAAACCAGTTGAAAAAAATATCCCCGAAACTCAGGCAATCGACCGACTCGAAAAATTAATTAACCAAAGATAGTAATGATAAAAATCCTCTGGGTAGACGACGAAATTGAACTACTAAAACCACATATCCTATTCCTACAGAACAAAGGCTACACTATGCTCACTGCCAATAATGGTCACGATGCAATAGAGATAGCGCAGGAAGAAAACCTAGCACTGGTGATTCTCGACGAGATGATGCCAGGCCTCACTGGTCTGGAAACACTGCCTCTAATTAAAGAGGTCGCTCCAACTGTGCCTATTATTATGGTTACTAAGAGCGAGGAGGAAAATATTATGAACCGTGCCGTGGGTAGCCGCATTGCTGACTACCTTATCAAGCCTGTGAACCCTATGCAGGTGCTGCTCTCAATCAAAAAGAATGTACACCGTGAGGAGCTTGTCACTCAACAATCTACCGAAGACTATCGCTCACAATTTGGAGTAATATCGGGGGCAATTAACTCTGCTGTGACCTTTGATGACTGGATTGCAATATATAAAAAATTAGTGAGCTGGGATATGGAGCTTGCCCATAGCACTGACCGTAGCGTTGTGGAGATACTACAGTATCAAAAAAATGAGGCGGATAATGAGTACGCTAAGTTTATTAAACGCAACTATGTGCAGTGGTTCGATGACAACGATAACCGTAACGAAAAACCACTCTTCTCGCATAACCTTATGCGCCAAAAGGTTTTCAAAGAGCTTGACAAGGGCGATAAGACGCTCTTTTTGTTGATTGATAACTTTAGGTATGACCAGTGGTTGATGGTGCGTGATATGATTGCCTCACATTGCAATATCGAGGAGGAAGATTTCTACTGCGCAATATTGCCAACAGCTACTCAATATGCACGCAATGCACTCTTTGCTGGACTCACACCCCTCTCTATTAGCAAACTCTACCCACAACAGTGGCTCAACGATAACCAAGATGGGGGCAAGAACCTCCACGAGGAAGAGTTCCTGAGTAAACTACTGGCAAAGAGTGGCTATAAACAAAAGCTAATCTTCGAAAAACTAGTGCGCCCAGAGGCTGGTAAACGACTACTCGATAATCTCGATAAGATATATAATGCTGACTTTGCTGTGATTGTCTATAACTTTTTGGACATCCTCTCGCACGCTCGTACCGAAACCGATATTATCCGTGAGATTGCAAATGACGAGGCTGCTTTTCGCTCCCTTACAAGGTCGTGGTTCGAGCATAGTGAACTGCTCGAAATTATCCGCATAGTATCGCAAAAGGGGATGCGCCTAGTGATAACCTCTGACCACGGTACTCGAAAGGTGCAAAATGGGCTAAAAGTAGTTGGTGACAGGGAAACCTCCACAAATCTTCGCTACAAGACTGGACGAAACCTGGCGTATGACTCTCGCAGCGTTTTTTCGGTGAAAAACCCTGCCACTATTGGTCTGCCGTCTAGCAATATAACATCGGAGTTTATCTTCGCTTATGGTGATGACTTCTTGGCATACCCAAATAACTATAACCACTATGTCAGGTACTATAGGGATACCTTCCAGCACGGCGGCATCTCAATGGAAGAGATGATAGTGCCCTATATGGTCTTGACCCCAAAGCAGCTTTAGGTTATATCATTTTAGATGTCCACTATAGTCTAAAGAGTGTTTCGGTATTAAGGGTTGTTACTTCGTCCAATTTGGCAGTTGTAACGCCCTTTATTTCTGCTACCTTTTGAGCAATGTGAGCAATGTAGGCACTCTCGTTACGAGTGCCACGGTGTGGCATTGGCGCAAGGTATGGGCCGTCGGTTTCGAGAATTATCTTTTCAAGGGGAATAGAGAGCAGTGCTTCTGGCAGTGTTGATTTCTTAAAGGTCACGGTGCCATTAATACCATAATAAAAGCCCCCCATCTTTTCGATTCTTGTAACTTCCCTCTCGCTACCCGAGAAACTATGTATCACCCCAAAGACCCTACCTGCATAAGGCTCTAGAATCTCGAAGGTCGCATCCCACGCATCACGAGTGTGAATAATTAGTGGCAAGTTGTACTTAATAGAGAGTTCAATTTGCACTCTAAATGCCTCCTTTTGTTGCTCTAAGAAATCTTGACTCCAATGCAGGTCGATGCCAGTTTCTCCGATTGCGTAGTATTTTGTTAGTGGATTTTCCAAGAGATATTCGACTCTAGCGAGGTGTGCACGCCACTCTGGGTTATCGTTAACCGAAGTTGGGTGGAATCCAACGGTAGCGTAGGTGCAGTGGGGGTATTGCAGGTTAATTTCGGCGATACGTTCTTGGTCTTTATCGTCGGCGGCAGGCATTATAAAGCGGTTGATGCCAGCGGCGGTAGCACGTTCGATTATTTGGTCAAGTTTACCCTCGTAACGGGTGTCGCAAAGGTGTATATGTGAGTCAATCATTTTTTTAGAAGTAGTGTATAAGTTATAGAGTGCAAAGGTAAGGGAATTATTTCTTTTTTCCCAAGGGTAGGTAGAGCTTTATTCAGGGTTTTGGGTTATAGCTTGTTTTGTAACAGACTAAAATGATGAAAGTTTTTTGGTTCTTTTGTTCACAAAAGAACGATGGAATCAGTCCGCTAGAGCAATAGCAAGGCGGATGCCTTGCCTAAAAATCAAAGACAAAATCTTTCGGTTGTAAAACCGAAAGCTAGTACAAACTCCCATAAAAAATCTTTTGGGGGTTTGGAGGAACGACAAACAAAAAAAATCGAAGATTTTTTTCCAAATCCCCAAAGCTATTGCTCTAGTGTAGTTCTCTAGTTTTAGCTCTATTGTAGAGTTCTAGCTTAGGGGATTTCATCCCCTAAAACCCCTGAGGTACTTTTTGTAGGTCAAAAAGTACCCAAA
>JAWXTM010000011.1:0-43668 GCA_044433505.1 Rikenellaceae bacterium | reverse complement strand
TTATTTATCTTCACTACTTAAAGACCCTACAAAGATATGTAAAATTCTGAGAACTACCAAACTTACTCAATATTTCTTTGCAATTTTTTAACCAAATTTTTATTGCTAAATTTACACTGTAATAAGACTGAAAATCAAAAAAAATATGTAACTTTGTCGATTATCTAGTACTTACTTTAGGGGACATCTAAAAATTGCCCCCACTAATATTTAACAAATAAAAATGGATGTAAAGAAATAGTTTTTGGTGCCTTTAGGCGATATTTTGGTTGACTTTTCACCTTTTTTCTCTCGAATAGCCCGCTATTAGAGATAAAATGCGGCAAAAACTCACTTCAAAATCTCATCCCAAATCCACCAAATCAATTTTTAGAAGTCCCCTTTAATTAGAAGAGTGTAAAGACTTACTACAAACGATGAAATATTTTACAAAAAAGACTCTCTTATTTTTTGTTGCACTATTGCTGCTGTGCACAGAATCCTCGATGGGGCAATCGGCCGATGAGATTCGTAGTTCACCTGAACTATACCTATGGGGCGAGGGTAGCTCCACTACCATAAAGCGTGCCGACGACTATGCTCTCGAAGCACTAATTACCCAAATCTCGGTGGATGTTCGCACAGACTTCGAGAACTCCTTAATCGAAGAATCTAATAGTATGGGGGCTAGCGAGGTGCAGGAGCGTAGCAGCCTACTTATCAACACATACTCCAGCGCAACGCTTAATAATGCTGAGCGACTTGTGATTAGCAATGAACCCAGTGCCAAGGTTATGCGCTATATTTTGCGTAGCGAGATTGACAATATCTTTGAATCTCGCAGGCGCACTATCTCTGAGTTTGTGGAACTTGGGCAGAGGGGTATTAACGAGTACAAGATTGACAATGCACTGAAGTACTACTACTGGGCACTACTGCTTACTAAGAGTTTGCGCAAACCTAACCAGATGGAGATCACTGATAACGAGGGCAAGGTGCAACGTGCGCTGACTTGGTTGCCCGACCAGATTAATAGGATTCTTGATAATGTTAGGACCTACAGAGGTGCCGATATTGATGGCAATGCCTACACTATTAGTATAACTTATAATAATAAGCCTGTTGCAACTATGGATTACACATACTTCGATGGGATGAATTGGAGTAATATTTACAGTGCAAAGGATGGCGTGGGGATTGTGGAGCTAAGAGAAACTAGCCTTTCGGATAACCTACAGATTCGTTGCGAGTATATGTTCGACAATGAGATTCGCCAGCAGCGTGAGGTGGAGTCGGTTAGCGAGGCTATTGACCCTATACCCTTCAGCAAGGCTACTGTAACGGTAATTGACAACAATTCGCAGAGCAAAAACCAGACAAAAGAGGCTCAAGCAGCTACAACCTCAGATAACAGCAGAGCCACTTCGATGCTCGAACAGGTAATGTTGGCTAAGGGTGCTGAGATTACCTCCTATAATGTTCCCTCTACTGAGCATAACCAACTAACGACTCTAGAGGATGTGGATGAGTACCGTAGCGTTATAAGCAAAGTGGCGGCATCTATTCAGTCTCAGAGCATTAGTACAGTGCGTTCACTCTTTACCGAGGGTGGGTACGAGATGTTCCAGAAGTTAATAGGGTATGGCAACACTCGTTTGTTGGATAATGCAGAGTCTGCAAAATTCATTGGGTATGGCGACCGTGTGGTGTGCCGAGGCTTGCCAGTGAGCTTCTCCTTTACTAGAAATGTGCGTACCTTTACCGAGAATATCGCCTTTACCTTTAATTGCGACAAGAAGATTGAATCACTGAGCTTTACCCTAACCCAAGAGACCATTGCTTCATTGTTGGAGCATACCGAATGGGATGAGGTCTCAAGAATGATTATCATAAACTTTATCGAGGATTACCAAACCGCCTACGCACTTAAACGCTGGGATTACCTCAACACTATCTTCGATGATGATGCCTTGATTATTATTGGTAAGGACGTTAGGCGTACCACTATGACCGACAGCGGAATGAACTTCGGCAACAACAGGTACGTTCAACTCACCCAACTCAGCAAGACTCAGTACCTAAAGAACCTTTCAGGGGTCTTTTCGAGCAACGAGTACATCAACCTTAAGTTTGCAAACTGTTCGGTGAGCAGGTTTAACGATGCGCTTGGCGAGGTGTACGGCATTCAGCTTAAGCAGGACTACTACTCTAGCAACTACGCAGACTCAGGCTACCTCTTCTTGATGGTGGATCTAAATAACCCGACCCTGCCAGTGATTCACGTAAGAACGTGGCAAGAGAAACCTGACGAAAATTTCGGTATTATTAGCAATATTAATTTTTAGCAGTATTATTATATGAAAAAAATTTTACTATTATTTATTCTTATGGTCACTACGCTGCTCTCTAGCAGTGCGCAGCAGATGTCCATAGAGTCATTCAAAAGGCTTGATAACGACCTTGATGCAAGGGTCACTGCTCCAAAAAAAGACCAGAATGGAGATGTTTGTGCCATTATTAAGGTAGTGACAACCCAGACAGGCTTTACCTTTAATGTTGGGCTTATGGGTATCACAGCCACTGTGCAAAAACCAGGTGAAATATGGGTCTATGTACCTCAGAAGGTCAATAGAATCACCATTTCGCACCCTCAGCTAGGAGTGCTTAGGGATTACTACTTCCCTATTGGGGTAGATGCAGCAACGTGCTACGAGCTACGCTTGATTGCAGGTACTGTAACCCAAATTGTGGAGGAGGATGCTGGCGGTCAGTACTTTACTATGGATTACACTCCATCCAATATGCCGATTAAACTCTATATTGACGATGAGTTTAAGTCTACGGGTACGGATGGCTACGTCTCGGTAATGCTCCCTTATGGCAAGCACACCTACCGCCTAGAGGCAATAGGCTATAACAATAGCGCAGGGAGCGTGACCATCGGTACAGAAAAGACCGAAATACAGGTGGATATGGTATCGAGCGTTGGTTATATAAATATTGAGGCAGATCTTTCGATTAAGGACGATATTGATATATATATTGATGGCGAGCTTGCTGGCAAAGCACCCCTAAGGTCGGCAGCACTCTCGGCAGGTGAGCATACTGTACAAGCCCTTTCGAAGTACTACTTCCCTTTCCAAAGTGTTGTGACTGTATTTGATGGCGAGCAGGTCTCAAATCTGATGGTCAACCTTGAACCAAACTTTGCCAGATACTCTATCTCTAACCCTGATAGCAATGCAAAGATATATGTCAATGAGACTTATGTTGGTAGCGGAAGTGCTCAGGTGCGCCTTTCAAGTGGGATGAACCTAATCGAACTACGCAAGGAGTCGCACCGTACCGTGACCAAAACAGTCGATGCTGTAGTGGGTATGGAACAAGAGATTGTGCTCTCTGCGCCTCAACCTATCTATGGAACGCTACAGATTGAGTCTACTCCACAGGGTGCAGATATATACCTCGATGGGGAAAATGTCGGCAGGACTCCACAGCTGATTAAAAACACTCTTATTGGCTCTCATACAGTGGTGCTTAAACGCAGTGGCTACCAAGACTATACTACCGAAGTATTGGTCGAGCAGTCTAAGACTACAACCAGAGATATTGCGATGCAGGAAAGACTCCTTGCCGAAGTCAAAATTACCTCTACGCCAGAGGGTGCGGCACTCTATATGAATGATAAGTTCCTTGGCTCTACACCTTACTACAGCACCGAGCTTGAAGAGGGTGTCTATAACATCAAGGTACGCAAGTCTGGCTACGATGAATATTCTTCGACCATTACGGTGAGCAAAGAGAATGCTGTAAATGAAAATATTACACTTACTTTGACTCCTGTTTCCAAAAAGGCAGCCTCATCATCAAAACCGTCCAGCAAAAGCAAACGCCTTAAAACTATAACACTATTAGGTATGACCGTTGGTACACCATTAAGCACCGATATTCCTAAGACCGACATAGGATTTATGGTGGGTAGAGTCAAACGAGTAGGGTGGTATGTGAGCTATAGCGGAGGGATACTCTCGGAGAGTGACCAGTCCGAGGATTACTACTCGAAACGTTGGATGGCTAATGTGGGAACATTGATACGCCCAGCCTCGTGGTTGATGTTCTATGGTGGCGTTGGCTATGGTTCGTATAACCAATACTACTTCGATTATGGTGACTACAGCTACTTTAATGAAGTTGCATCATCTGTGAGCTATGAAATAGGTGCTGCCGTAGTTATTGCTAAAACCATTTCTATTTCGTGTGGTTACGGTGCTATTGGCAGCGCATACAGCGCAATAAACTTTGGTATTGGTCTAACATTCTAATATGGATATGAAAAAAATTATTACATCCCTACTATTTACACTATTGCTAACAACTAGTTATGCCCAAGACAAGAGTTGGACGACAGGTGATAGAGCGACCCTCGAAGAGTGGGTCTTCGACGAACAAGGACTTGGACGCTATGTCGGCATCTCTGACCCAGGGCTAGACTCTCTTACCGCCTATAAACAGGCACTAGCCAGAGCGTGGTTCCTAGCAGTTGCAGACTCTGGGCTTGAAATCAGAATGCTACAAGAGAGCTTTAACCGTGTCTACGGTGAGGTAGATAATGAAGACCTCGCATATAAGTATAACTACATTGCTCAGATTGCTGCTGACTCATTCTCGGATATATACCTAAATGTTGATAGGCAATACACCTCTATCTTTGGCGAACGCTTCGTCGAGGTCTACACCACTGGCTTCCCCTCTGCAAGCTCTATTAAATTTAGTGCAGATAGTGCAAAAATCAGTGGCGAGTGCTATGTTAGTGGCACAGAGGTCTATAAACTCGAAACCGATATGCGCCTAAGGTTGGGGCTAGAGGTAACTATAGATGGCGAGTTCTTTCAAGAAAGCATAGATATACTTAGAGTAAACAAGCAGCGTTCGTCTATACACGTTGTGCAGGGAGACACAACAAGCACTAGGCACAGGGGTAAATACTACTACAACCTCAGCGATATGAATATTGGTGCATATCTCAACGAGGGTCTATATCCTGAGCCTACAAGTATCGAGGATGGCATTTTCACTGCTATGATCGAGACTATGGTAGGTGATATTTTATCGGCTCCACACTATTCATTTGAGGTTAAAAGGGTCTCAGAGGACTACAATTCTGCAAATAAGGAGTTGATGAGAATGGGTTATATTGGAGTTATTCGACTGTACCATATCAAGCACATTGTAAATAGCAGGAATATCTGGGGCAAGTGGCAGGTGTATGATGGCACAGCGGAACTTTAGATAAATACATTTTCTGGCTCAATACCGCCTTTTTTATCTTTGGCACAGTTATAGCTATACCTTTATTTCAAATAAAGACCTTAGCTATGAAAAAACATTACATTACACTACTATTGCTATGTGCCTGCCAATCATCCACCCCAGAACATAATGAAACATCAACTGCTCAGATACACATCTCTGCACAAATAGAAAGTACCACCCCAACAAAAAGCAACTACGGCTCGGCACAGAACATTAACCGATGCCTTATGGAAGTCTACCGCTCATCCACTGGAGAACTACTAGAACGACTACACTCCAATATTCTTAATAAAAGTGCTGAATTCGACATTAGTCTAAACTCAGACGAATCTTATGATTTCATACTTTGGGCGGACTGCTCTTCTAGTACCGATACACAGACACCCTTCTCTAGCGACTATCACTACTTTACCACAACACTTAAAGAGGTCAACCTAGACTACTACAACTACAGTGGTAATGACGACACACGGGACGCCTTCTGCACATCCTTCAACAAGAGTTTCTCTACAAATGAAGACTACACCATAGAGCTAACACGCCCCTTTGGTCAACTCAATATCTACACCCACCTCAGTGACGTTATTGCGAGCCTTTGCCCCAAATTTATTGAAATTTCCTATACTAAGAACCTTCCAAGCACATTCAATGCACTCAGTTCAACTGCAACTGGACTACAAAAGGTAAGTTGGAATAAGGTCGCACCTGTAATTGATAGTCACAAATCTCTACCCGACTCAACGTGGGTACACCTTGCGACTGACTATATACTCGTTACAAAGTCTGAGGGAGCAACACTTATTGATTTCGTTGTAAATTTCTATGATGCGGATAGCGTTTTTATCACCTCCAACAATTCATTTATAAATATTCCGATTCAAGCAAACCACACGACCGACATTACAGGTGAGTTACTTACCCAACAATGCTCTATAGGTATTTCCATTGATCCTTCCTTCGAAAGCGACACTACCATTTCCAACTAGCGAGCATCTCTAAAAGTTGCGCCGTCGGAAGCCCCACTACATTATGGTACGAACCCTCTAGCTTACTAATAGCAGCCGTCCCCATATACTCCTGAGCACCATAAGCACCTGCCTTATCATAGGGCTTAAAATTATCGACATACCACACAATCTCGGAATGCGACAGCTCCCTAAAGCTCACCAGCGTTTCTACCGAGAGGCTCTCCATAGTGCTATTATTTCGCAGTGTCATAGCGGTAACGACCTTATGCGTGCGCCCACTCAGCGACTCTAGCATCTCGACGGCATTAGCAGCATCCGTTGGTTTTTCTAGGATTTTATTATCAATTATTACGATAGTATCGGCAGTGAGCAACACCTCATCCCCTGCAATCACACCACCATAAGCCTCGCTCTTTTTTTGAGAGAGGTACTGTGGTACTTTTTCAGGAGGGAGCTGTGGGTCATAGCTCTCATCGCAGCCAAATTTCGGAGCAACTCTAAAATCTAAGTGTAACTCTTCGAGGAGTTCTTTGCGACGTGGAGAGCCACTAGCTAGTATTATTTTTTTCATAAATTTATTGTATCAGGCACAACCTCGTCTAGTGGAAAATCCCAACCAAACTCTTCATCCTCTTTGCTTCCACCCACAACGATACGTTCGTAGGGCTGTTTCATATAGCGACCATAAGCAACTGCCGCCACCTTACCATTTGGCAGGTAGAGTTTCCCCTCAGCCTCATATATCCTACCCTCATTTTTAACAATACGCCCTACCACTTTAAGCTCACAGCCAAGGGGCACAGGACGTTTATACTCCACCTTAATATCAATAGTTACACCCCAAATCTCTTTATCAGTGTCATTATAACAGAAGATGGCACGCCCAATGGTTTCGTCAAGAATGGCGGCAGTCACACCCCCGTGCAGACGCCCTGGATAGCTTTGGTGTTCATTGAGAGTAGTAAAGAGTGCCACCACTTCATTTGAGGTGGTTTCGTAGAAGCGTGCACGCAGGCTCATCTCATTGAGCAGTCCGCATACAAAGCAGCTAGCAGAGTTCTTTTGACGTCTTGTTACTATGTATTCCATTGCTATCTAAAAATGTAAACTTTATCGCCACGTCTGAGCAACTCGCTCACTGCAATGGAGCAGAGTTCCCCCTTTTTGGCAACCTTTACTGGCTTTAAGTCAACCCTTACTTCACTCAAGGTATGCTCCACAACCCCAGTGGTAGCACCCATAAAGAGCAGTTCATCGCCCAGAGTAATATCCTCGGCTTCGAGCCTTACCTCCGCCACCGATAGTTTGCTAAAGTAGTTAGTCACCTTGCCAGCATAAATCTTCTTCTTAGTGGCAGAGCTACCATAGCCCTTAGTCCACTCTCCGAGCTTCTGCCCAGCATAATATCCTCCCCAGAAGTCACGATTAAAGACCTCACGAAGTCTTTCTTTTAGTTCAGCAGCAAGCGTTTGGGTATATTCGCCACTGCAAATTGCCTCAACAGCTCTATTATAGCTCTCTGCCACACGCCTTACATACTCCGCACCACGTGCCCTACCCTCAACCTTTAAGACTCTGACACCAGCCTCGATAAACTCATCCAAGAACTCGATAGTGCACAGATCCTTAGGCGACATAATGTATTGGTTATCAACTTCGAGAGCTGCGCCAGTTTCAACGTCCTTAACCTGGTAACGTCGTCTGCAAATTTGGCGACACTCCCCTCTATTGGCAGATTTCCACGCTTCGTGAAGGCTTAGGTAGCACTTTCCGCTAACCGCCATACATAGCGCACCGTGGGCAAACATCTCAATTTTGATAAGTTCGCCACGAGGTCCACGCAGATCACGACGCACAATCTCATCATAGATACCTCGCACCTGAACCAACGACAACTCCCTTGCCAATACCACCACATCGGCATAGTGAGCATAGAACTCCACCGCCTCGATATTCGAGATATTAAGTTGCGTAGAGAGGTGAATCTCCACCCCCTGACGATGCGCCTCCATTAGTGCCGCAAGATCCGATACAATAACTGCCGAAATGCCTGCACCCTTAGCCGCTGAGACCACCTCACGCATATACCCGAGATCATCGTCATAGAGCACAGTGTTTACCGTCAGATAACTCTTTATATTATTTCCTTTGCAATAACTTACAATTTCAGCCAGATCATCAAGCGAAAAATTCACACTCGAAGCCGAGCGCATATTCAACCCCTGCACCCCAAAATAGATTGCATCAGCACCACTTGACACTGCCGCCACCAACGACTCGAAGCTACCCACGGGCAGCATCAACTCAATACTCTCTCTACTATACATACGAATTATTTTATCTCAATTTTCTCAACTCTGGCACTATGCCTACCCCCCTCGAACTCAGTCTCTAGAAAGGCCTCCACAATTTGCGCAGCAACCTCCTCCGAGAGGAAGCGACCCGGCATAGAGCACACATTCGCATCGTTATGTTCACGAGCAAGCGTAGCGAGTTCCTTTTGCCAGCAGATTGCTGCACGCACACCTTTATGGCGATTCAGCGCAATGGAAATCCCATTTGCCGAACCGCAAAATGCAAATGCCAAATCAACCTCACCGCTTGTAATAGCATTAGCTAGAGCGTGCGAATAGTCTGGGTAATCGACCGAGGCTGTAGAGTTACAACCATAATCCTTAATCTCCAGATTCATCGACTCTAGGTAACCTGCCACAAATTCCTTAAGGTAGTAACCACCGTGGTCTGACGCTAATCCAATAACCTTTTTCATCACTTTTCTTTAAATTTATAATTTATATACTAAGAGGATTTAAAACATTGCCCAACTGTCCCTATCAATCGAACGATAGCAGATAGCCTCGGCAATATGATTTTCTCTAATTTTTTCTTCACCCACAAGGTCTGCAATAGTGCGTGCCACACGCACAATCCTATCATAGGCACGAGCCGAAAGACCTAGCTTTTCCATAGCTTGGCGCAGGTGCGAGATAGTTGCGCCATCCATCTGGCAGTACTCTTCCATCATCGCTGGGGTCATCATAGCATTACAGTGCACTGCCGTACCCTGATAACGCTCACTCTGCCGCTCCCTAGCCTTCACTACTCTTGCTCTAATATCAGAGCTACTCTCCCCCTCACGCCTCGATGTCATACTCTCTATATCAACTGGCATCACTTCGATATGAATATCAATTCTGTCGAGCAATGGCCCCGAAATTTTACCTGCATACCTCTGTACCGCTGCTGCACTACAAGTGCACTCCTTATCTGGGTGTGTTCTATAGCCACACGGGCAGGGATTCATAGCCCCTATAAGCATAAAGTTCGCAGGGTACTTTACCGAGTAGCGTGCCCTAGAAATCTCAATGACACGTTGCTCTAAGGGTTGTCGCATCACCTCTAGTGCGTGGCGAGAGAACTCTGGCATTTCATCCAAAAATAGCACCCCATTATGCGCCAAGGAAATCTCCCCAGGCATAGGCGAAGCTCCACCACCAACTAGTGCAACATCCGAAACCGTATGGTGTGGCGAACGAAATGGACGGTGACTCAGTAGCCCTCCGCTAACCCCAACTTTACCAGCCACGGAGTGTATCTTAGTAGACTCTAGTGCTTCGGCAAGGGTCATTGGTGGTATAATGGTTGGCATTCTCACCGAAAGCATACTCTTGCCCGACCCTGGAGGGCCAATCAGCAGGACATTGTGCCCACCAGCCGCTGCAATCTCTAGTGCACGTTTAGCACCACTCTGCCCCTTGACATCGAAGAAATCCACCTCAAAATCCTCATAATTCCTAAAGTAATCCTCACGTGTATTCACACTTGTTGGTTCGATAGATGCGCACCCCTCTAATATCTCCAATACCTGCAATATATCCCGCACCCCATAGACCTCAATTCCTTGAACAACAGCCGCCTCACGAGCATTTGCTTCGGGGAGTATCACCCCCGTAAAACCCTCCTTAAGTGCTGAAACGGCTATTGGCAGTGCACCCTTAATGGGCATCACAGTACCATCCAACGACAGCTCCCCAAGTATCAAATATTTATCAAGTCTTTCGCTAGAAATCACTCCACTACCACCCAATATCCCCACAGCAATGGGTAGGTCATAGTGCGAGCCTTCTTTGCGCAGATCAGCAGGCGCAAGGTTTACGACCACATTACGAGAGGGTGGCACTATTTTCGAATTGCTAAAGGCAGCTTTGATACGTTCGGCACTCTCTCTGACCGCATTATCAGGCAGCCCAACAATCATTGTTTTGCACCCTGGTGAGCAATCTACCTCTACGGTAATGGTGCGAGCATCAATGCCGCTAACAGTACTACTATAAGTCTTTACTAACATCCCCTTACCATATAGTTTGACCTAGAAAAAGTCTTCTTCTTCACTATCCTCCACTTGCTTGACACTCTCCTCTTTAACCACAGGAATCTCTTTATCAGCCTCCGCTAACTTATCAATATCTTCTTGTTTAACCTCTAGGCTACCATTTGAGTCAAGAGTAAAACCTGCAACAGCACGAGTAATAGCCCTTATGCTACCAGCAGTACGTTTTTTGGTATAGACCTTTGTTTCCTCATTTGGTTTATAGTAGATAGTTCCACCCGTAGCAGCCTTAGCATAGAGGAAGTGTTGGGCATTAAGGTATATCTCCGAGCCTTCATTAGCCCTAACCCAGAGCGTATCTGCCGCCAACGAGATTGCATTGATGCGGCTACCCAGCTGCGCACTAAAGTGTGCACTCTCCGCATTACCACTTATTGCAATATCGCTATTACCACCAATATCGACCTTTAGGTTAGTGACATCAACCGCTAGGTTTGCACTATTGACAAGCCCCGAAGCCCTAAGGCTAAAGCTCTCACCCTTAATAGGACCAGTGGTCTGAATCTCAGCCCCATCAACCTCAAGAGCATTGAGCGAAGGAGAACTTACCAACACCCTAACATACCCATCCGAGGAAAATACCCCCGTCGGCACAGAGATATAAAGCACCTCTTTGCGCACCTTATACTTATAACCATTCTCCTTTACCCCAAAGCACTCCACGCTCATCGAGTAGTTGCTTTGGCTTGGCACAATTACTAGCTGCACGCACCCATTAGTCACAATTTTACTAAAGGCAGAGAGCGGTATTTGGGTACTACCATCCTGCGCCCTTGCCACACCAACGGCTAGCAACAAGAATGCTATAATTATTCCACGGAGTCTTTTCATTTTTATTATAATATATCTTAGAATCTGTTTAAATTTTTCTCATCTATTTTGCTAAGGATCTGTCACTTCGCTTTTCTCTCTTTGCATTGCGTTACATAGGCACCACTATGCGCCTTATGCTTTAGAGAGAAAATCAAAGCAACATCTCTCGAAAGCAATTATAGAAAAGAAAAACTTAAACAGATTCTTAATCACCAAAACAAATGCCCACGCCACGAGCCGTGCGCATAATATCGCTATCAATCTCAACTAGGTTCATTTTGCCCACAGCGTCAGAGAGCGGTACAGAGATTACATCTGGGTGACGATACGCCACCATCTGACCAAACTTACCCTCCAGCACACACTCAAATGCCTTGACCCCAAACTGAGTCGCAAGAACTCTATCATAAGCCGTTGGCACACCTCCACGCTGAACGTGACCAAGAACAGTTTCACGAATATCAGGTTCGAAACCAGCCTCTTTAATTGCGTGCGAAAGTTCGTAAGAAACCCCACCGAGGCGCACATTTTCGTAACCAATTTCCTTTGAAATTTCTGAGAAAGTAGAACCTCCAAGTGCCTGTGCACCCTCGGCAACTACGATAATTGCAGAGCCACGAGTACCCTTTTTGTAGCGAGATTTAATCTTTCGTACAACTTTATCCACATCGTAAGGAATCTCTGGAATTAGGCATACGTCAGCACCCCCTGCAATAGCAGCATTCAGAGCAATCCAACCAGTATCACGCCCCATTACCTCAAGAATCAAGGTGCGGTTATGCGACTCGGCAGTAGTGACCAATTTATCAACAGCTTCGGTAGCAATCTGCACAGCAGTCTGAAAACCAAAGGTAACGTCAGTAGCCGAGAGGTCATTATCAATAGTCTTTGGCACGCCGATAATATCAAGCCCCTTTTCGTAGAGTTGTTTAGAGAGACGTTGCGAGCCATCACCGCCAATCGAGATAACAGCATCCACGCCCATAAGTTGTAGTTTACGAATCATTTCGTCCGAGCGGTCAACATACTCCCACTCGCCAGTATGCTTATTAAAGACAGGCCACGCAAAAGGGCCGCCTTTATTAGTAGTTTCGAGAATAGTACCTCCACGATAGTGGATGCCAGCAACGGCTGCCTCATCGAGGACTTTAATTTCAGATGGTTCCCATAGGATACCGTTATAGGCTTGTATAGACCCCAGAACCTCCCAGTCACCCTCTTGTGCAGCACGTTTTACAACGCCACGAATAACTGCATTTAGACCAGGGCAGTCACCCCCACTAGTCGATAACATTACTCTTTTCATAGCTTTTGTCAATCAAGTATCTTTGTTATTATTACATCTCACATAACACTCCCCCACGATACAAAAGTAATACTTTTTTGTCAACCACCCAATAAATTTTCAACTCTTTAACAAAAAAGAGACTATTTGTAGGAACTGTCTAAGTTTTATATCGAAGCTATCATTACTCACTTTAAAGATAGTTTTCGCCACTACGCTAGTGCAGACTAGAAAAAGTGCGAGGCACTGGTGCCGCTGGAAGTCATAGACCCTTCTAATACAATACAGCAGGCAACGCCCATCCCATAACCGAAGAAAGATATGGTGCCGTTAGCATTGCTACCTTACGCTGCCCCTCAATATCTGGATGACCATCTGCACCATAATCAGCAGCGTAATTCAGGTACGAGTCGTGATGTGTAAAGTAGTGAAAATTGCTGTCTTTAAGCTCCGACTTCATCTCAGAGAGTGCCTCGGCTACCTTGTCACTCACATTTGGAGCAATGCAGAGTATCGGCATCTCTGGGGGGTAAACGCTGCGCAAAGTTGCTATTACATTCTTATATCCAGCCTTGAATTGCTTTACAGATGGGCTTGGCTCAGTTGAGTAATCATTAATGCCAAGGAAAATCACTACTATATCGGGCGTGAAGTGCGCTGTCGAAAAATCCCACTGAGGCAGCTGCTGAGTATTTAGTGTACGAAGTATTAGTTGCTGCATAGTGGTGTCAGAGGTTTGGTTTTTATCGCCATAGTTGCGCACAACACCCTTGCCTGAGTTCGAGATAAAGGTGTAGTCGGCATCAAAGAGGCGTGCAAGTATTGCGCCGTGAGCAAGGTTGCAGTTTTCGGTTCTGCCCGAAAAACCCTCGCCTGCGGTTGCCTCCACACCATAACCACAGGTGTACGAATCGCCTATAAACTCAATATGACGCTCTCTGGGAGCAGGGCTTTTTAGTATAGCGGTACTCTTGCCCTCCACGATAAATTCCTTTAGGGTGGTGATGCCTTGCGAACCTTCGGTGCGTTTTTGAAGCACAAGGGTGTGAGTGCCACGTCCCAGACCGCTTGCCAGCGTAATGGTTGTGTCAGCGGAGTTTATGCAGATAGTTGGTAGCTGATTTTTATCAATAAAAACATTATAAAAATTCTCGCCGCTATCCCCTGCACGCAGCTTAATGGCATCCCCCGTAAAGCGCATTTCGAGGTATGTGCCAGTCCAGTCGAAGCTCACTTCAGAGCCACTGTTAAGGGTTCTGCCAACGTAGCGAATTTTCGGGTTTGAGGCGTCAATATTAAGGGTTTGTGCATATAGTCCAGCCATCATTAGTGGCATCATTGCTAGTAGTGAAATTAGTTTTTTCATTGTATTATTTAGTCAATTTTTAGAAGTCCCCTTTATTATTTAGTTAGGAATCCGCAGCAGAATAGGTAGTCAAGAATCGAGAGGTTTGGGGCAAAGGGGTGTAGGTGCGAAAAGGTTTGGTAGTATGGTGCGCTATGGACTCTGGGTACTTCTGCACCAATAAATTCTTCGGTGAAGCGTAGTTCGCCAGGGAGTTTCAGTGTATTGAGTAGCGACTCGGTAATTTGGCAATTCAGGTCAAAGAGGTACTTTGGGTTAAGGGAAAAGAGCGGTTCAATCTTATCAAAGAAGTGGTCGAAGTAGGGTGCGCTGCGGTATGCACTCACAATGGAGCGCAGGTGTACTCGCCCAAAGTTTTCGGTGTAGTCGACCTCGACATCTCGAATTGATTGGCGTACGGAGCGTCCTCCAACTATTGGCACGGGTAGTAGCTTTACCCCATCAGCGGTCATAATCTGAGCACGATTGCGAGTGGAGCGTTTTTGGAACGACTCATTAGCTTCGATAATGGCATCACCTGTAGCGAGTGCTTCGAGGTGCGACAGCGGTGGGAAGTATGCGGTGTGTAGTATCATTTTTAAAAAAATAAGTAGGCTCTTTATCTAAAAGAGCCTACCCATAATCATAGCGTTAAGAGTTATTAACCTAATAGCTCAAGAATCTTGATAGCTGCATCGGTTACCGAAGTACCAGGGCCGAAGATTGCAGCAGCACCACTCTCATACAGCACACCATAGTCTTGCGCTGGGATTACACCACCAACAATAACCATAATATCCTCACGACCTAATTTCTTGAGTTCACCAACAATCTGTGGAACCAAAGTCTTGTGACCAGCAGCCAACGAAGATACACCCACTACGTGAACGTCATTTTCGACAGCTTGGCGAGCCGCTTCCTCTGGAGTTTGGAACAACGGGCCCATATCCACGTCAAATCCTATATCGGCATAACCAGTAGATACTACCTTAGCACCACGGTCGTGACCGTCCTGACCAAGTTTAGCAATCATAATACGTGGTTGGCGACCATTCTTTTCAGCAAAGTCACTTGCTAGTTTTTGCGCTTCGGCAAATTTATCACTATTTTTCACTTCTGAAGAGTAAACACCTGAAATTGTACGAATTGTTGCTTTGTAACGTCCCACGATAACTTCGCAAGCGTCAGAGATTTCACCAAGCGATGCACGCAATTTAGCAGCCTCAACAGCCAGAGCAAGCAGGTTGCCTTCGCCACTCTTAACACACTCTGTGATAGCTTCCAGTGCAGCCTTAACAGCAGCCTCGTCACGGTTTGCACGAAGGTCGTTCAAACGCTCAATTTGCGAGATACGAACCGCAGTGTTATCTACGTCCAAAATATCAAGGGCATCTTCCTTAGCTAGGCGATACTTATTGATACCAACGATGGTTTGTTCACCACTATCAATCTTAGCTTGGGTACGAGCAGCAGCCTCTTCGATACGCATCTTAGGGATACCAGTTTCGATTGCAGCAGCCATACCTCCAAGTTTTTCGACCTCTTCGATAAGGCTCCACGCTTTGTGAGCAATCTCGTGAGTAAGGCTTTCAATATAGTATGAGCCTGCCCAAGGGTCAACAGCTTTACAAATATTGGTTTCCTCTTGGATATAGATTTGAGTATTACGAGCAATACGAGCCGAGAAGTCGGTAGGTAGTGCAATAGCTTCGTCAAGCGCATTGGTGTGAAGCGACTGGGTGTGACCCTGAGCCGATGCCATTGCCTCGATAGCGGTACGTGCAACATTGTTGAATGGGTCTTGTTCGGTAAGCGACCATCCCGATGTTTGCGAGTGAGTACGAAGTGCCAATGATTTTTCCTTAGCTGGGTTGAATTGTTTAACAATCTTAGCCCAAAGAAGGCGTGCTGCACGCATCTTAGCAATCTCCATAAAGTGGTTCATACCAATCGCCCAGAAGAATGAAAGGCGTGGTGCGAAGCTGTCAATGTTCATACCAGCGTTAACACCAGCTCTTAGGTACTCTAGACCATCAGCTAGGGTGTATGCCAACTCGATGTCACAAGTAGCACCAGCCTCTTGCATATGGTAGCCAGAGATCGAAATAGAGTTGAACTTAGGCATATTCTGTGAGGTGTACTCAAAGATGTCAGCGATAATCTTCATAGAGAATTTAGGTGGGTAGATGTAAGTGTTACGCACCATAAATTCTTTAAGAATATCATTTTGGATAGTACCAGAAAGTTGATCTAGGGTACAGCCTTGTTCAAGACCTGCCACGATATAGAACGCTAGTACTGGAAGCACCGCACCGTTCATAGTCATAGAAACAGACATCTTGTCTAGAGGAATACCATCGAAAAGAACCTTCATATCCTCAACCGAGCAGATAGAAACACCTGCCTTACCAACGTCACCCACAACACGTGCGTGGTCAGCGTCGTAGCCACGGTGTGTAGCCAAGTCGAATGCAACAGAAAGACCTTTTTGTCCCGATGCCAAGTTTCTTTTGTAGAATGCGTTAGACTCTGCAGCGGTAGAGAAACCTGCATACTGGCGGATAGTCCAAGGGCGCATCACATACATAGTTGAGTAAGGTCCACGAAGGAATGGTGCAATACCTGCTGCATAGTTCAGGTGCTCCATACCCTCTAGGTCAAGGGCTTTGTATGCGCCCTTCACTGGAATTTGTTCGGGAGAAAGCCACTCAGGATTTTCGCCAGCTCCCTTTTTATTTGAGGCACAGCAGCCTTCTGCTTGCTGTCCTTTGTAGTTAATATCTGAAAAATTTGCTCTCATTGTTTTTTTACTTCCGTTATAATTATAGACCTAACTCTTTTTGGTAAGATTTTAGTGATTCTAGTACGTTGTCACGCACTGCAATGAACCTTGTGATACCAGCAGCTTCTAGCTCTGCTTTGCACTCTGGGTTACCAGCCACTACAAGTAGACTGCTATCACCAAGTAGTGCTTTTGCCTCTGGTGCAAGAGTTGCGTAGTCAGCGTCAGCTGCACAGATAACAGTAATATCTGCACCAGCCTCTTTAGCTGCTGCCACACCTTCTTCAACGCTCTTGAAGTAGGTGTTATCTTGAACCCTAAAGCCTGCGCAAGCAAAGTAGTTGCAAGCAAATTGTGCTCTTGCTCTTGCAAATGCTAGCGAACCACAAGTAAGCATAAAGACTTTAATCTCTTTTTCGTTATTGTCAGCTCTTAGGCGAAGCTCTTCGAAAGGCATTGCGCCACGGTGAGCTGTCATCTTAGGGAACTGAGTCTCAGTTGAACATCCACAACCACAACCAGTGGCAGCTTGGTGCGCTTTAAGCTCATCCGATGCAACCTCACCGAAGTTAGGATATTGGTTAGTACCAAGCAAAATATCACGACGTGTTGCGATATTCTTAGCACGTGTAGCAGCAGTTGCTGCAACTCTCTCTTGGATAAAGCCAGCGATAAGTGCCTCGCAGTATCCACCCTTCTGCTCAACCTCTTTGAATAGTTCCCAAGCCTTTTTGCTTAGTAGGTCGGTAAGGGTTTCGATATAGTATGATCCACCAGCAGGGTCAGCAACTTGTTCCAAGTGGCTCTCCTCTTTAAGTAGGATTTGGGTGTTACGAGCAATTCTTGAAGAGAACTCCGAAGCCTCAGCATAGCTATGGTCGAATGGAAGAACCTCCATAGAGTGTACCCCTGCAATGGCTGCACTCATAGATTCAGTTGTACCACGAAGCATATTTACGTAAGGGTCATACGAGGTTTGGTTCCAAGCCGAAGTTACGGCGTGTACCTTAGCTCTAGTCGAGCAACCACGCTCTGGGTTATACATCTTAGTGATAGTAGCCCACATCATACGTAGCGCACGGAACTTAGCAATCTCCATAAAGTAGTTTGTGCTAACTGGCATAGTAAAGCGGATGGCTGGAGCAATCTCGTCGATAGTAAGCCCTTGTTCCATACCTTTAACCACATAGTCGTGTGCCATAGATAGCGTATAGGCAAGTTGTTGAGCAATGTCACCGCCACAATCATCAAAGAGAGTGCCGCTAACATTTACGATACGGATACGTTTGTACTTTTTAGCTCTTTTCACTAGTTCGCCGATCGAGTTGAAGCATTTTCCGCTTTTGCAGAAAGCACCCTTGCCAGATGCACGTTTGATAGGGTCGATACCGAAGTTGGCAAAAACCTTTTCTGGATCAAGGTTTTTAGCTTCAACCATATCAAGGAATAGTGCACATACCTTAGAGTTGCTGCAACCAGAGAAGGCAAGTTCTGCTACCTCTAGGTCGATACCGTTAAGCAGTTCAGCGAGGTTTTCTCCAGTGAATTCTTTACCACTAACAACAAAGTGAATCATTTCTGCGCCACGCATAAGTGCATCAAGTGCAAGTTCGTTAGCAGCTTTAGGGCATTCAACTTTGATAGTTTGGCATACTTTCCACGCATTGTTAGCTTTAGTACCACGTACGTAAGGGAAGCAGCCTGGTTCAGAGCCAAGGAACTCTAGTTTTTCGAGGTCTTCGGCACGGTAGTAAGGTCGTACAGAGAAACCTTCTAGTGCTTTGTACACTAGTTTTTTGTCATAGTCTGCGCCCTTTAGGTCAGCGGCAATGGCAGCTTCCCAACGCTCAGTCGACACGGGTGGAAAATCACCCATAAGTTTTTGTTGTGACATCTTTTTTTTTATTATTTATATTGTTTTATAAAAGTTTGCTAACTACAAAAGTAATAAAAAAAATCAAAGAATAGTTACTTTTTAATATTTTTATGATTTAGTTTGTAATAATATAAGTTAGAGCAAACTAAATAATGAAAGTTTTTTGGTTCTTTTGTGAACAAAAGAACCAAAAAACTTTCATTATCTAGTCTGTAATACTACAAGCTATAACAACCTCTGGTCATTCGGAGTGCCCGAAGGCACTAAAACCTTACCGCTGAGATTGCTCCACCATCTCCCTAATACTACTACTTAACCCCGACTCACGAACTAACCTATCTACACTAAGATGCATACGATAATGCCAATAATGACCAGCGTGAGCAGGCTCGTTAATCCTCTCTGCACCCGCATCCTCTAACCTTAATGCCTCGTCTATTGCCATATAATCCTGCCAAGGAAGTATAACCGCAAAAGAATCAGAGAGTAGGTGCGATTCCACTATGGCACGGCATATCTCGCCACTAGCTACTGCTGGTGCTTCACCCACCCAACCCATTGTATCATTATAATACTGCTGAGTATTAAGCCTATCTTCCTGCCACCAACCCCGAATAGTCGAGGTGTCGTGAGTCGAAGTTGTCGCTACACTGCGATATGGGTAATTCGACGGATTGCCAAAGAGCTGATATGGCTCTTTGGGCATACGCTGAATCTCTAGCGTTGCCACTTGCAACTCATCGAGCACCCATCCCACGCAATCAGGAATCATCCCTAAATCCTCGGCGCAAGGTAGCATCGAGGTGGAATTGAGCAGTGCTGGCAACTTATTGAGTGCCTTGCCTGCCCAAAAGTCGTTGTGACGGTGGTAGAAATAGTGTGTGTATATTGAATTAAAATGCTCCTTCTCATAGTCGTCAAGCACATTGCAGTAGCGAGCGGTGAATTGAGCAGTTATGCGTGGATGATAAAGCTCAGGATAGCTATGATCTCGTACAAAGAGCGTATTTTGATCATACTTATCTTCCCCCATATATCTATCCTCGTACATCGGCAGCCCCCACTCCTTAAGCTCCTGTGCACTTAGTGGCAGCGAAGGTGAGAATTGACCCATAACCCCACTCTTTATATCAGATGGAATCTCCCAAATACGGAAGAAACCTAGGATATGGTCAATACGGTACATATCAAAGTAGTCAGCCATCTTCTCGAAGCGATTTTTCCACCACTGGAAATTATCAGATGCCATCTCTCTCCAGTTGTATGTAGGGAATCCCCAGTTTTGCCCATCAACAGCAAAGTCATCGGGCGGTGCACCAGTCTGCGCATCGAGGTTAAAGAGATGAGGTTCTTTCCACACCTCAACACTTTGTGGACTAACTCCAATAGGAATATCACCTTTAAAGACAACGCCAACTTTACGAGCCGTTTGGCGAGCCTTTCGAAGCTGCTTGTCAGCGTGGTACTGCAAGAAGTAGTATAGCCCTACCCCCCTTTCATTCTCTTTAATAACCTTATTTTCGAGCCTTTTGCTGTATTTGTTATATGGTTTTGCCCACTCATTGAAATTTGCGGTCTGGAACTTATCCCTCAAAAAACTATAGACAGCATAGCTCTTTAACCATTCTTTATTTGCTTTGAAAAACTCCTCAAAACCCTTTGTTGAGAGTGTGCGTTTGCCCTTTTTTGCATATATCTTGCGGAAATGTTCCCACTTTAGTTTATCGACCTGCTCATAGTCGACAGTATCGCTATTCTCTAGGGCAAGTAGCTCGCTCACGTCAGCCTTTGCATCTATCTCGCTAACACGGATATACATAGGGTGAAGTGCGTATATTGATATTGCATTATAGGGGTATGAGTCGAGGTATGTATGGGTAATGGTAGTATCGTTAACGGGAAGCGTCTGCACCACTCTCATACCCAGATTGCTTGCCCATAGACCAAACTCCCCAAGGCTAGTGAAATCACCTATCCCCTCGCATCCCTTTGCACGAATCGAAAAGACGGGGATAGCAACTCCTGCAAGCCTTATATTAAAACTTGGTTGAGAGCAGAAGCTCCCAAGGTCTGATTTCGAACCATCCCAGACTCTATTTTCGCCCTCTTCCCACTTGATGATTGTATCGCCCTCCATAATAACAAATTTAAAGAGCGTGCCATCTTCGATATTCAGTGTGCTAGGTACATACCACGTTGGGATTTTTTCACAGAGTAGCTTGACACCTGTTGCAGGCTGCCAATCTCCTAACTCTTTACCTTCGCCAGTGATTACTACGTGCATTTGTGGAGGTAGAGCAACATTTACTTTGTAGTTGCAATTAGCAATGTTGTCAGCATTGGTGCGACGCCACATTACTCCACTAACTAATGAGCTATTTACTATTCTGTCCATTATTTTATGAATTTAGTACTATACAATAATCAAACGCTAAGTTACAACTTTTATTTCTATTTTACAATCTAAAAATAAAGGGGACTTCTAAAAATCTATTTTTTAAATATCCATATTAATTAGTTAACTCTTAGTGGGGTCAATTTTTAGAAGTCCCCTAAAGAGTTTACCACTCAATAATACTCTTTCCACAAGAGGCTAGGTATTCGTTAGCCTTCGAGAAGTGCGAACATCCTGCAAAACCTCTGTATGCCGAGAGTGGTGAGGGGTGAACGCCATTGAGTACAAGATTTTTAGTAGCATCAATTTTCTTGCCTTTTTTTTGGGCGTAACTTCCCCACAGGATGTAGACGACCTCAGAGTGGTGGTGACCGATAATTTCGATTACTCTGTCCGTGAAAAGCTCCCAGCCTTTGTTTTGGTGCGAGCCTGCCGCTCCACTGCGCACACTTAGCACTGAGTTAATAAGTAGGACACCTTGGCTAGCCCATCTCTCCAATTCTCCAGAGGTGGGCATATTGCCACCACAATCTCTTGTCACTTCTTTAAAGATGTTTTTAAGTGAGGGTGGGAGTGCTATTTTTTCGGCTACAGAAAAGGCGAGTCCGTTGGCTTGTCCTTTTCCGTGATAGGGATCTTGTCCTATTATAACAACCTTTATTTGTTCAAGCGGACATAGTTCAAAGGCACGAAAGAGTTGTTCTCGTGGGGGGAATACGGTGTATTCGGCATATTCGTTGTCTAGGAAGTTGTTAAGTTCTAGGAAGTAGTCTTTTTTGAATTCTTCTTGAAAATGTTGCAGATATTTGTACATAGCATTATTTTTGCGTAAAGGTAGCAAAAAAAAGGAGTTGTACAAATTTAGGTAGTGGTGCCGCTAGGGAAGCACTAGCAACACTTAGGGACGTTTTCCAGTGGTGCTATTAATAAACCAAAAAGTAATATCAAGTCATTTTTCAGGTCATTTTTTAGTAAAAAACACACGAAATAACATTTTTTTTGCACTTTATTTGCATTTGTATCTCTTTTTTCACTACATTTGCAAGTCAAGAAACAAAATGTATTTTTAAAATAAAAGATTAATGAAAACTCTAAAAACACTTATTATCGCAGCCTCACTACTTATGGGGGTAAATGTTGCAATGGCTCAAACCATTGAAGAAGCTCAAGAAAAATACACCAAAGCAATGGAACTTGTTAAAGCTCAGTCATTTGGCGAAGCTGCTGCATTGCTTGAAGATGCTATGAACGTAGGTTTTGACCTCGGCGATGAAGGTCTTGACATTGTTAAAGAAATTCAAAAAATGTTGCCAAAGGTTTATTTCTACGATGGCGTAAATAGCCTAAAGCAATCTAATTTTGATGGTGCTATCAAACAACTTACTAATGCTTGTGAACTTGGCGACCTTTATGGCGACATTACTACTGCACGCCAAGCTAGCCGTGCAATTTCAGGCACATACCAAACGATGGGTGCTGAAGCATTCAACGCTAAGGACTACGAAACTGCACTTGAGAGCTTCTCGAAAGGTTACGAACAAGACCCTACTAATATTAAACTTGCACTCTTGACTGCTAAGACTTATGCTGAGCTTGGTCAACTAGAAACTGCTATCGAAGTTTATAACGGCGTTATCGAAGCTGGAGAATCAAACAGTAAATTCGAGGCTGAAGCTGCTGAAGCTCAATCAGATATAACAACTTATGTATTGGTTGCTGCATCTGCTGCTGCTGAAACCGATAACCTAGAGGAAGTTATCCGCCTATCGGAACTTGCTCCTTCTAGCCCAGAGGTTGCGCTTATGACCCTTCAAGTTGCTAACAATCAAAAGAAATACAACGTTATTATTGAAAAGGCTGACGCTGCTGCTGAACTTCAAAGCGACGATGCTGTTAAGTCTGACATCTATTATATGTTGGGTGTTGCTTACAATAACACTGGCAACTTTGATAAAGCAATCGCTGCTCTTTCTAAAGTAACTACTGGTAATAATGCAGCTGCTGCTAAATCTCTTATTGCAGATCTTAAAAAATAAAACCCTCTAGCAAGTGCGAATAGTTATAGCTGGTGCGGGCGAAGTAGGCTCGCACCTAGCAAAAATGCTTAGTGTCGAGAGTCACTCTATTACGGTTGTTGACCAGAGTGATAAACGACTCGCATCGGTGACTGCTGTCGCCGATGTGATTACTGTGGAAGGTGACCTGACCTCGGTCGAAGTCCTCCAAAAAGCGGAAGTTGATAAATGCGATCTCTTTGTGGCTGTTAGCCCTGAAGAGAATGCTAATTTAATAGCTACTATGCTCGCCAAACAGCTTGGCGGACGAAGAGTTGTTGCTCGTATTAATAATGACGAGTACCTTAGCCCAGGCATCAAGGAACTCTTCGTAAATATGGGTATTGACCATATGCTCTATCCTGAAAAGGAGGCTAGCGAGGTGATTCTCAAGCTGCTAGCCCACACCTCTACTAGTGAGTATGTGGAGTTTGCAGGGGGTAAGCTTATTCTGTTGGCACTCAGGGTTGACGAAGGTTCACCACTCTCAAACGAAAAACTTGGGCACTTTAGGATTAAAGAGGGGGGGAGTCTTAGCTATCGAACCGTTGCTCTGGTGAGAGGCTCGATGAGCACTATCCCTAAACGAACCGATATTATTCGTGCTGGTGATGTTATCTATGTGATAACCAAGCCAGAGGCAATCTCCGAGGTGATGAGCTATACGGGTAAGACTCACTTCGAAATCAAAAATATGATGATTCTGGGGGGGAGTAAAATCGCTAGGCGCGTGGCTCGTAAACTCCAAAGTGAAATCAATATTAAGCTGCTTGACTATAACCCTGAGAAGGCTTATAAGATGGCGGAATCGCTCGATAAAACACTTATTATCAATGATGATGGTAGGCGCATCGAGGTGATGGAGGAGGAAGGGCTGCCAGCTATGGATGTCTTTTTGGCACTGACTGGTCGTTCGGAAACCAATATACTTTCGGCTATGCAGGCTCGTAAAATGGGTGTAAAAAAGATTATTGCAGAGGTCGAAAATCTTGACTTTATTAACTTTGCCGAAAGCGTCGGGATTGACTCGATTATCAATAAAAAACTTATCACTGCTTCGGCTATCTTTGGTTTTACTAGCGAGTCGGATGTGCAGACTGTGAAGTGTCTAAATGGCTGTGATGCAGAGGTTTTAGAGTTTATTGCAAAGACAGATTCATTGGCTACTAGAAGCAGGGTTGCCGATATTGGACTACCCTCGGGTGCTGTGATTGGCGGTATTGTTCGAGGACAAGAGGTCTTTATTGCGGGGGCTGATACCCAGATTAAGCCCTATGATAGGGTTGTAGTCTTTTCGCTGCCTAATTCGCTCTCGAAAATTGGGAAATTCTTTGAATAATGCAAAAATCATTTATTGCACTTAGTTTGCTTGTTGTCAGCCTGTTGTCGTGCAGCAATAAGGAGCAATATCACTCACTCTCTGGCTTTGCGCAAGGCACTACCTATAATATTACATATCAGGGGGGGGAGGACTATAGCGCAGATATTGATAACTACCTTCAGGAGTTTGATAATTCGTTGTCATTTTATAGCGATTCTTCACTACTCACTCAGCTCAATAGTGGTGAGAGTCAGTTAGTTGATACACTTTTTAGCGAAGTCTTTAACCTTTCTAAAACAATAAATAATCTAACTGATGGGTATTTTGACCCAACGGTTGGTGCGCTCTTTAGGGCTTATGGCTTTGCAGGTGGAAAACCTAAGATGCTAAACCAAAGCGAACTAGACTCTATTATGGTGGGGGTTGGACTCTCTAAGGTAGCTCTCGAAAATGGACTATTGGTTCGTGAAAACAATCAAATTAAGCTCGATTTTAGTGGTGTTGCCCAAGGGATGTCAGTTGATATGGTAGCAAACCTATTAGAGCAAAGGGGGGTGCAGAATTATATGATAGAGATTGGTGGGGAGATTATCTCGTCAGGCTTTTCGCCTAGCGGTAGGCTCTGGCGCATTGGTATCGACACTCCTGAGCAGGGTAATATGATTAGTGGTGCTAATATTAGCACTATTGTAGAGATTGGTGGTAATAGTGGCAAACGTGGACTAGCCACCTCAGGAAACTACCGTAAATTTATGGAAACAGATGCTCACGAACTTATCACCCATACGCTGAACCCACTAACAGGTCATCCTGCTTCACATAACTTATTGTCAGCAACGATTATAGCAGAAAGCTCTGCCCTTGCCGATGGCTTTGCCACTGCCGCAATGGTGGGTGGGCTGGAGTGGACACGCTCCAGAGTCGACAGCCTACGTGGTGTTGGTTATAATATTGACTGCGTGCTGATTTATTCGGATAGCTTGCAGATGATGCAAACTTACTCTACACTGCCTGCTCTATAGCTCCTTTGCCTTGCCAGTTACCTTACCCTCGCCAGTGTACTTAAAGACGCTCACACCGCTGCTGCTAACATTCGCTTGGTCACTAACATAAGCCTTGATAAGGGATGCTCCCGATGTGACAGCCTCGATTCTATCGCTCCTAAAATTCAATATATTCATACTAGAGGTAGACGATGACACCAAGTTTGCCGAACCAGCTATCCCCTTAACTGTCAAGTTTGAAGAGCCGTAGCTCTTTAAGGTCAATTTACCCGCTACATTTAAGGTGCATTCCTCAACCTTTGCGTTATCTTCGGTAGTAACAGTTGCACTACTGCAATTCACCTTAATAAACGATGCATAGGCACTGCCCCTAACCGACATCTGGAAATCTTTGGTCTCAAACTCCCCACTAGAGAGCAACATTGCACCCCCAGAAAGGTTAACATAATCCAGCGTATCGAGCGTAATGGTAGCCTTTGGACGCTTATTCTTGCCCACAAATAGAGTGGTGGAATTCGAGCCATAACCAACCCTAACATACCCCTCTTCAGTAAGTTCGAGCGTTAGTTTCGAGCTGTTGTCATCATTGAGTGCAACCTCCACACCTGTCTGATGGCTCATCTTAATATTAACGTCAATCGCACCAGATGCAATGACTCCATAGATCCTGTCACCTTGGAACTCTTTTATAGTAGCGTCTTGAGCAAAAGTATTAAATGGTAGAAATATCAGAAATAATAGAAAAATATGATTTTTTTTCATAACTTTGTCTAATAGTTAAGTGGATTATGCGTTTTCCACAAATGTACACAATATTTGACAGATTACCAAATGAAAGAAAAGATAAAAATCGGAATCACCAGTGGTCACAAGGCTGGTATTGGAACTGAGATTATTAAAGAGATTACCTCAGATAAGGCTTTTTGCGCTATGTATGACCTTGAAGTTATCTCGCTAGATGATGATCCAGCAGGGGTAAAGGCACTCAATAAATCGGTGGAAATGCTAAGGTCTAGAGAGATTGATGCCGTTGTTACCTCACCAATATCGAAAGAAGCAGCCTCTGCCGAAGGCTTTGGACATATCGGACATACGGAGTTCTTTAGCGAGCATTTTGGCGCAGAATCACGCCGCTCTATGATGATTATGGTGGCAGGGTCGTTGCGCATTGCAGTGCTTACGAAACACGTTCCGCTAAAGGATGTGCCAGCAATGCTCTCTGTCCAACTCATTGTCGATAGCCTGCGTTCGCTGAAACGCTCTATGGAGGTTGACTTTGGGATTAGTGGTGCGAAGATTGCGGTGCTTGGGTTAAATCCTCATAGCGGTGAGGGTGGAATGTTGGGTGTTGAGGAGCGTGATATTATTGCGCCTGCAATCGAAGCTGCGAATAATGAGGGGATTAATGCTTTTGGTGCATTCCCAGCGGATGGTTTTTTTGGCAGTGGGGCGTATAATAAATTCGATGCGGTGTTGGCAATGTACCACGACCAAGGTCTTATTCCGTTTAAGACGTTGAGTTATCAGGGTGGGGTTAATTTTACGGCTGGGTTGAAGGCTGTTAGGACATCTCCTGCTCACGGCATAGGGCTTGATATTGCAGGCAAGGGTATTGCTTCGAGTAGTTCTACACGTGAGGCGATATATTTGGCGTGTGATATAGTTCGTTCACGTCGCAGATTTAAGGTTATTACAGCTGATCCGTTAAAGATTCAGAGTCATAGTAATGATAGTGGAGATGGTAAGCGAGGCGGCAAGTTCCGTGATATTAATGTGGATGAGCTTTTGGCAGCGCAACAGAAGAAGGAATCTCACTAAAGGGTATTATTCAAGGGGGAGGACTTTTTATGCCTCCCCTCTTCAGTTGGGGACTTGTGCTATAGACCCTGCTGCCACTTCCAAGCCGATGCCAAAGTATCGCCCAAACTGCGCTCAGCTCGCCAACCCAACTCCTCATTAGAATAGGTAGTGTCGGCCCATATCTTTTCAATATCGCCTGCCCTGCGTGGAACAATCTTAAATGGCACTGCCACTCCCGTTGCCCTTTCGAACTCTCGAAGTATCTCTAATACCGACACCCCACTACCTGTACCCACGTTAAAGACCTCATAGCTAGCCTTCTGTCTGCCCTCGACCATACGTCCAACTGCGCTTACGTGCGCCCTAGCAAGGTCTACAATATCAATGTAATCACGCACTGCACTGCCATCCTCTGTATTGTAATCATCCCCAAAAACACTTATCTCGCTACGAATTCCAGCCGCTGTCTGAGTTACAAATGGTATCAGGTTAGCAGGTACACCCATAGGCTTTTCGCCAATTAGAGCTGTTGGGTGCGCTCCGATAGGATTAAAATACCTCAGTGCTATTGCCCCAAAACCCTCATAAGCTTGGCAACACTGCCTAATAATATCTTCGCTGACTTGCTTGGTATAGCCATAAGGACTCTCCGCCTCTTTGCGTGGAGTAGCTTCGGTCACGGGGAGCTTATCTGGCTGTCCATAGACTGTGCAAGAAGATGAGAATACCAAATTACGCACCCCAAACTCTCGCATTATCTCAATTACCACCATCAACGAATCAAGGTTATTGCGCATATACTCTAGTGGTTTGCTAACCGATTCGCCCACTGCCTTAAATGCTGCAAAGTGAATCACCCCATCAATGCTATATTTGCTAAAGAGAGTGCGCATAGCCTGCACGTCACAGCAATCAACCCTCTCGAAATCAACGCTACGCCCAACGATTTTCTCAATCCCCTCGACTGCTGACATCTCAGAGTTCGAAAGGTTATCGACAATCACCACATCATAGCCAGCTTCGATAAGTTCTACGGTAGTGTGCGAGCCAATAAAGCCTGCGCCACCAGCCACCATAATTCTTTTTTTCATAATTTAGTTATATTAAATTTAATTTCACTGGGTGTAAAGTTATGAAAAAAAGTTAGCTGCGCCAAATTTTCATTATTGGGAACTTCTAACCCACAAGTGGCGTCCCTTATCGCTTCGAGGGAGTGCGCTTCCTGCCAAAAAAATCAACCATAAGAGCTGAACACTCCTCTGCTAAAACACCACTATGCACTACCGTTTTGGGGTGTAACATATCGGTACTGACTGCCCTAAAGCCACTCTTAGGGTCATCTGCTCCCCACACAACCGTTCCAATTTGGGCCCACCGAAGTGCCGCAGCGCACATCGGACAAGGCTCTAGTGTTACATACAACGTACAATCACTCAGGTATTTAGCCCCTAGCGCATTGCACGCAGCTGTAATTGCCTGCATTTCGGCGTGCGCCGTGGGGTCGCATAGCCTCTGTGTCAGATTATGCGCCACTGCCAACACCCTGCCGCCACACTCTATGACTGCCCCAACGGGTACTTCATCCTCCTTTGAAGCTCGTTGCGCCTCACGCAGAGCTTGCTTCATAAAATGTTCACTATCAATTACTTTCATAGTTCTATATCTATATATACTGGCAGGTGGTCGCTCGGTCTACCACGACGTGGGTAACCCTTAAACCGTCCACTACCATTGATTAATTCCTTGGAAACCACCACCCTCTGACCCCCACAGAGCCTCGCCTTAAGCTCGGGGCTAACCATAATCTGGTCGAAAAGCGACCACCTATCTCGATAAACATAGCTTGCCAACCCCTCACTATAAGCCTTTAGCGCACAATTATAGAGATAGCGCATATCGGTGGGGTTATCGTTCATATCTCCGATAAGTATCACACTATTAAGCTCTTGTGCAAGGCTATCTAGTGCACCCAAAGCTCTATTGCGCTTAAGTTTTGCACTCTTGCCACCACGCTGCGAGGGCAGGTGCGCCACCAACACTGTAAAGAGCTTAGAACTACTGCGCACCCTAAAATCTGCCCTAAGGACACCCCTCCAGAGGTAATCAAACTCAATGAGTTCGCTACTTAACAGCTCAAAATACGCCTGACTATAGAGCAGTGCCACATCAATGCCACGGGCGTCCCTAGAGTCGTAGTGCACTATATTATACCTATCGCCAAAGCTCTTGCTCAGCTGCTCGAAAATTGCATAGTTTTCTAGCTCACAGACTCCGAGAATATCTGGGCTAAAGAGATTAATGGCAGCTGATAACTCTTTGATTTTGAGCCTGTAGTCATAGTCCAAGAATTCGCTATCACTCACCCCAGGATCATTAATCGTGTCATAGAGATTATGCAAATTATAGAACCCCACACGCACTGACTCCTGAGCCAAGAGCCTCCCTCCGCTCACCAAAAGCAGCAGCGTACTAACGATAGCGAGGCATAAAAAGCGCATTGAACGTAAATTTTAGGTGATAACAGAGCGTTGTAAAGAGTCCGAAGGTTGCCCGCATAATACGAAACCTCTCCCGCAGGCTCTTTTTATGGTTTGCAGTGGTTGCACCGCCTGTCTCAAAGCGGCTCAGCACACTATGCACATTTATAGCACTCTTGGCACGCCTTACGCACTCCATCATCCACTTATAATCAGCCGAATAGAGATACCGTGTGTCATACTTTGGCGCAAGACTACGCCTCATCACAAAGGACTGATGGCATATAACCATCCCATTTTTGAACTCCCCCAGAGTCAGCTTCTCTGGCAGGGGTTTACGCCTAAGCCCAAGCTCTTCGCCCTGTTCATTGACTATCAACGTATCGCCATAATAAATATCTGCTAGGTAATTATCCGTTGCGAAATAGGACTGCAATACCTCGATATTCTCAATCGTATCACCTGCATTCACAAACCACAGGAAGCGACCCGTTGAAGCTGCAATCCCCTTATTCATTGCATCGTAGATGCCGCCATCACGCTCGCTCACATAGTACGAAATGGCGTGTGCCCACTGCGAAGCAACCTCTACGCTCCCATCTGTCGACCCCCCGTCAACAACCACCAACTCCTTTGCAGGATAGTGCGCCTCACAGAGATTCTTTAGGGTACGACTCAACCCCTCTTTGTCGTTATATACTACGGTGATAAATGAAATCTTTGGATACATTTTATGACTTTAACTTTGCATTATGGCACAAAAGTAGTAAATTTGTAGCATATTTGCACGCTAAACTGCAAGAAAAAAGATATGAGAAAATTAAAGAAAACTCCCAGCGTATTGCTAGGCATAATCTCTGGAGCACTGATAACTTGGGGACTAAGCAATTTTTATAAGAATTCCACCCCTCAACAATATAACCAAAGTACATTTACTTACACTGTCGATTTGCTTCAAAAAAAGTATGTGGATGTGGTAAATATCGACTCTCTGCTGAACCTTGTTGTGCCTGAACTGCTCAACAAACTCGACCCTCACTCGGAATTTATACCTAAAGAGAACCTTACCACCATAAACGAATCTATCGAAGGGAAGTTTGATGGCATTGGTGTGGTCTTTAATATGGCGACCGACACGGCTATGGTACTGAGCGTTGTGGTTGGTGGGCCTGGGGCAAAGGCTGGGGTCGAACCTGGCGATAGAATCATCAAGGTTAATGACACTATTGTGGCAGGGGTGAAGCTCGACCAATTAGAACTAGTCAAGAAGTTGCGTGGTGTGCGTGGCACTCAGGTTAAACTTGGGATTCAGCGTGGCAATAGCAAAGAGATTATCGACTTTACGCTGACCCGTGCCGAGATTAGAATCAACAGCATCGAGGCGCAATTCCTTAGAAAAGATAGCACAGGGTATTTACGTATCAATACCTTTGCTGCAAACACATATATGGATGCAGTAAATGCTATGGACAAACTGATTTCACAGGGTGCAAAGTCTATTATTATTGACCTTCGGGGGAATGGTGGCGGACTGCTCGACCAAGCACTAATGCTTGCAGATGAATTTCTCCATAAGGGGCAAGGGATTGTTTATGTTGAGGGGGCACACTTCCCTCGTAGAGAACAGCTTGCCTCGGGGATGGGGGCATTTAAGGATGTTGAATTGTATGTGCTCATTGACGAGAGTAGTGCAAGTGCCTCTGAGATCTTTGCAGGAGCGATGCAGGATAACGAAAGGGCAGTGATACTGGGTCGTCGTAGCTTTGGTAAAGGGCTGGTTCAAGAGCAGGTGCCATTTAAGGATGGCTCGGCTGCACGCCTTACTGTGGCTAGGTACTACACCCCACTGGGCAGACCACTCCAAAAACCTTATACCTCTGGTGATAGCAAGAGTTATGAGGAGGAGGTGCTCGAAAGGTATCTTAATAAGGAGGTCTCGACAGGGGTAAATGCTCACGTTGATTCTAGTGTAACCTACACCACTAAGTCGGGGAAAGTGCTCTTTGGAGGGGGTGGTATCACTCCAGATGTTTTTGTGGGGATTGATACAACTGAGCTGCCAAAATACTTTGTGGAGCTATTCAATAAGAATGCAATCTTTTTGTATGCACAGCAATATACCGAGAGGTATCGTTCACAGATTAATAAGATTAGTGATGTGTCACAGCTCGATGAGTTTTTTGCAGGGCGCAGTGATATTTATGATGGTTTTATTAATTATGCAGCCACCAGCAAGGGTATTAAACGCCCAAATGCAACGGATAGGAGTGAGGCGAGGGAGTTGGTGGAGACTCAGTTGAGGGCTTATGTGGCACGGAATACGCCATTGGGCGAGAGTGGTTTTTATTATTATATTCAGGATATTGACGATGTTTTCAGGCGGTTTGAGGAGTTAGGGTTATAATGCAAGCTAGGGCAGACTAAATGGTTAATGGTTAATGGTTAATGGTTAATTTTTGGTTTTTCCAAGCCCCCAAAGTTTTAGCTTGTATTATTACAGACTAAGTAATTAAAGGGGACATCTAAAAATTGACCCCACTAAAATTTAGCAAATAAAAATTGGATATTTTATAGATAGTTTTGGTGCCTTTAGGCGATATTTTGGTTGACTTTTCACCTTTTTTCTCTCGAATAGCCCGCTATTAGAGATAAAATGCGGCAAAAACTCACCTCAAAATCTCATCCCAAATCCACCAAATCAATTTTTAGAAGTCCCCTAAAGTTTTTTGGTTCTTTTGTTCACAAAAGAACGATGGAATCAGTCCGCTAGAGCAATAGCAAGGCGGATGCCTTGCCTAAAAATCAAAGACAAAAATCTTTCGGTTGCACAACCGAAAGCTAGCACAAACTCCCATAAAAAATCTTTTGGGGGTTTGGGCGAAGACCAAACTGGAAAATCGAAGATTTTCCTCCCAAACCCCCAAAGCTATTGCTCTGTTGTGGTGCTTTAGTTATAGCTTGTAGTAAAACAGACTAAAATAATGAAAGGGGCTTTGCCTCACTGAACTAAAGCACAAAAAAAACTGGCACCCCATCAAAGGATGCCAGCTCTTTTCAACTATTTCCCAACACCCCCTAGAGTAAATTATAACGCACAAAAACCTCTATCGCCTCATACTCAGCCATACCTAACTTATCATATAACCTTGCTGTATTTTGGGTTCTGTCCTCAGCCCTCTGCCAAAACTCACGCTTATCATCACCAGGGAATGGTACAATATCCTTTTGCGAAAGGTGACGATAGATTGCGTGACGCTTCTTGATAACCTCATCAGGCGACAATGGCACCGCCATATCCACCATATCCAAATCCCACTCCTGCCAAGCACCACGATAAAGCCACATCATACACTCCTGTATCCACTCATCTCCCTCGTCTATAATCTGATAAAGTGCCCCCAACACCGCCTCAATACACACACGGTGAGTTCCGTGAGGGTCGCTCAAATCACCTGCTGCATAGATCTGGTGAGGTTTGACAGTGCGCAAGAATTCCTTTACAATATCAATATCATCTTGACCAACTTCACCCTTTTTGACAGAACCAGTTTCATAGAACGGTAGGTTCAAAAAGTGAACGTTAGTGCTATCATTCAGCCCATACGACCTACACGCAGCCTTAGCCTCTGCTCTACGGATAGAACCTTTGAGCTGACGTAGTTCATAAGGCTCGGCCTCTCCATTCTTCTTATTAGCAATGATTTCACGATATTTTTCATAGTTATCGCCAAGTCCGCACTCACGTGCAGTGTCAAGGTTCTGTAGCACCACATCATCGTGAACGGCAATATTGCCAGAAGTCTCGTATGCAACGTGCACATCGTGCTCCTGTTCCACTAGCCTTAGGAAAGTACCACCCATCGAGATAACGTCGTCATCTGGGTGAGGCGAGAAGATTACCACACGCTTTGGATACGGAGTATTTTTAGCAGGACGAGTAGAGTCATCCACCCCAGGTTTACCACCTGGCCATCCTGAGATGGTTCGTTGCAGGTCATTGAAAATCTGGATATTAATCTTATCAAAGCCATCACCCGAGGCATCTACAAGTTGCCCCAAGTGATTATCAATATAGTCCTTGTATGTAAGTTTTAGGATAGGTTTATTGACTCTTTGGCATAGCCACAGCACCGCTTTACGTGTAAATCGAGGTGTCCATTCGCAAGTGCCCACCAACCAAGGGGTCTTAACTCTGGTGAGTCTTGAGGCAGAGCCTTCGTCGACCACAATTTCGATATTTGGGTGTTCTTGCAGCAGTGATGCAGGCACCGAAATATCAGGAGTCTGTTCGATTACACGGCTAATTAGCTCGGCTTTTTCCTCGCCCCAACTTATATAGAAGATATTTTTTGAAGTAAGCATAGTTCCAATACCGATGGTAATGGCACGTGATGGCACATTTTCGTAGCCATAGAACTGCTGTGCAACGACCTTACGAGAGGCGTTTGATAGTGCGACAACTCTGGTGCGAGAGGTTGAGTATGTGCCTGATTCATTGAGTGCAATTTGTCCAACTAGTCCAATGCCAAGGAGCAGTACGTCAATACCACCACGACTTTTTATTAGTGCTTCGTAGTTGCGGCAGTATGCCGATATACTCTCTGTGCTATGACCGCCATCAATATAGTGAACTCTAGACTTTTCAATGTCGATATGTTCGATAAATTCATTGCGCAGAGTAGAGTTATAGCTCTGCACGGCATCAATGGTAATAGGGTGATATTCAAAGATAGTAAAGATGTCGCAGTTTGCAAAGCTAAGTCCTTCTTCTTGGTGCATACGTAGCAACTCTCTGTAGATTACTACTGGAGAGTTCCCCGAAGCAAGAGCCAGAACGCAGTTTTCGTTATTTGCGGCCTTTGAGCGAATAATGTTTGCAATCTTTTGTGCAACGTATTGTGCACCTTCGGCAGAGTCCTCCGTTATATGCGTTGGGATACGTTCGAAACGTGAGATAATGTCAAGAGGTTCAGCATCCTTAATTAACCCCTCCTCACTGTGTAAAGAGTAATTGCTCATTTTATTGTGTGTTTTAATTGTTTGTTTTAATCGTTTGTTGAATCAATGATAAGTCTAAAGCCTTCGCCAATGGTGAGTCCAGCCTGGGCCCACTGCTGTGGAATAATGCTCTGTTTGGACATCCCAGGTACGCCATTAAGCTCAATAAAGTATGGCACACCATTCTTTATGATATAGTCTATGCGCACAACGCCACGACAGCCCAGTGCTTTGTATATCTTAATGGTTGTTTGGTTTAGTAGCTGGGTAGTTTCAGCAGGGATTCTAGCAGGCGTAATTTCTTGAGTAAGCCCCGTAGTGTACTTAGCCTCGTAGTCAAAGAACTCACGCTCTGTGACCAGCTCAGTAATAGGTAGCACATAATCCCCCTTAAGAGTAGCCATCACTCCGTGCGACACCTCCACCCCTTCGATAAACTCCTCTAACATCACCTCATCACCTTGGGTCAGTGCCACCTCTATAGCACCTTGAATCTCGTCAGTGCTCTTGACCTTTACCACCCCAAAGCTACTGCCAGCCGTAGTTGGTTTCACAAAGAGCGGTAGCCCTATACGCCCAGCAATATCCTCTGCACAAAAACTCTCACCACGACGCAGCGTCACTTGTTTAGCTAGATTTACACCCTCAATCCCTTGCAGTGCATTTTTGCAGAGTTTCTTGTCGAAGGTGATAGCCATAACCCCTGACGAAGAGGTAGAGTGAGGAACTCCCAACATCTCAAGATAGCCTTGTAGAGGACCATTTTCGCCTGGTGTACCGTGAATCATAATCAGCGCATAGTCAAACTTTCCTACGCCCTCTAGGCTAAAGTTACCTCTGTCTATTTTACCCTCTGGGCAGCTCCATTCCTCTGCGCAAATCGTAACAATATATGGCTCATACAGCTCCCTAGAGAGGGACTCATAGACACACTGTGCGCTACGAAGCGAAACCTCAGCCTCGGAACTATCGCCTCCTGCTAAAACTGCTATACGTATTTTTTCTGGTTTCATCTTTGAAAATATCATTGCTTTATGGGTACAAATATAAAAAAAATTTCGTATCTTTCGCACATAATAATAGAGTATATTTTTTAATTTTAATGGCAATGAAGACACTTTTGACTCAACTTTTAAAGATTAAGTATCCCATAATTTCGGGGGGTATGGTATGGTGTAGCGGTTGGAAGCTAGCCTCGGCGGTATCTCGTGGGGGTGGGCTTGGGCTTATTGGGGCAGGGAGTATGCACCCCGAAGTGCTAGCCGAGCATATCGAAAAGTGTAGAGAATCGCTCTCTGGTGAGAGCTTCGGAGTGAATATTCCGCTCTTTTACCCTGAGTTGGAGGCTGTTATTTCTATAGTAATTGAGCAGAAAGTGCCAGTGGTGGTGACCTCGGGAGGCTCTCCTGCGCTCTATACCCAGCGACTCAAAGAGGCAGGGATTGTGGTGCTACACGTGGTGGCATCGACTAAGTTTGCGCTAAAGGCTGAGGCGGCTGGTGTGGATGCGGTTATTTGTGAAGGCTTCGAGGCTGGGGGGCATAATGGTCGGGACGAAACCACTACTATGGTGCTGACTCCGTTGGTGGCGAGGGCCGTAAGTGTGCCAGTGGTTGCAGCAGGGGGTATCGCAACGGGCGAGCAGATGGCTTCAGCACTTTGCCTTGGTGCTGAGGGGGTACAGGTCGGTAGCCGCTTTGCGCTTTGCGAGGAAAGCTCTGCGCATCAGAGTTTTAAAGAGAGGTGTGTGGAACTCCCTGAAGGTGACACTATGCTAACCCTAAAGGAACTATCTCCTGTCAGACTCGTGAAAAATGAGTTTTATGATAGAGTTCAAGAGCTATATAGTCGTGGAACTACTAAAAATGAACTCGCTGAGCTATTGGGGCGTGGACGTGCTAAATTGGGCATCTTTGAGGGTGATTTAATTGAGGGTGAGGTCGAGATTGGGCAGGTCGCTAGCCTTATTAAGGGAGCTGAGAGTGCGCAAGTGATAATTAATGATATGATTGAACAATGCAAAGAGAGTGTAGCGAGAGTGGGGAATTTTCTCTAATAAGGAATATCGAAAGGCTCTTTTGTGATATTGTGCCAGAGGGGGTTATGGGGATTGGGGACGACTGTGCGGTCTTTGAGGGTAGTGATGGCGTGGCAACAGTAGTGACAAAGGATATGTTGCTAGAAGGGGTGCACTTCACACGTGAGATGACCCCTTGGGAAATTGGGGTGCGCTCGGTGCAGGTCAATATCAGCGATGTGGCGGCTATGGGAGCACGCCCAACGGCTCTCTTTTTGGGGCTTGGTGTGCCAGAGGGATTGCCACTGGGGTGGTGCAAAGAGTTTGCAGAGGGGGTTAGGAGCTGTGGTGTGCCGCTACTCGGTGGGGATACTACTAGTTCACGCTCTGGGGTGGTTATCTCGGTGACTGCTATGGGGAGTGTGCGCTCTACTAATATAAAACTACGTAGTGCAGCAATGCCTAGTGATGTGATAATGGTAACAGGTGCGCTTGGAGGCTCTGCGCTCTTTGGCTATAGAAAGCCTGTGGAGGCACGTGTGGAGCAGGGGGTGTGGCTTGGTGAGCGTAGTGAGGTGCACGCAATGATGGATCTCTCGGATGGGCTTTCGGGTGATTTGCCGCATATCCTTGAGCAGAGTGGTGTGGGTGCAGTGGTGAACCTTGATAAAATTCCTCTTTTTACGGGGGCTACTTTGGAGCAAGGGCTATCGGGTGGTGAGGATTATGAGCTGCTGCTGACAGTAGAGAAAGAGCGTGCCGAAAGACTAAAAGCAGACTATAGGGCACGATTCTGTACGGAGCTACTAGAGGTGGGGAGTATTACGACTGTAATGGGGTTGGAGTACAGAGAGTGTAATGAGGTTAAAGAATTGAATATTAATGGATTTAGACATTTTTAAGATAATGAACAGTAAGATACAGATTTCAGGAATAGAGGAGTTGCCAAGGGCTGCAAAGTGGCTTGGTGAGGTGGTAGAGAACTCGGGTGTGAGTGTAGTTGCGCTATATGGTGCGATGGGGGTTGGCAAGACAACGCTCATAGGTGAGTTTTGTCGCTCTAGGGGTGTTAGAGAGGGTATCTCTAGCCCAACATTCGCTATTGTTAATCGGTATATAGGTGGTGACAGGGAGGTGTTTTATCACTTTGATTGCTATCGTTTCGAGAGCGAGAGTGAGGCTATGGAGATAGGGATTTTTGATTATTTTGACAGTGGGAATCTTTGTTTTGTGGAGTGGCCAGAGCGCATTGAGGGGATATTGTCACAGTGCGATGTTTTGGCAATAGAGATAAAGGCTCTTGGCAGTGGCGGCAGGGAGTTTTCGGTGAGATAGTTTTTTGTATAAAAAAACTATGGTTTAATAGATATTATTTCATACCTTTGGACAAAACACATCGTTTCTGTTCTAGATTAACCAGTAAACTCTAAGGCTATGAAAACAAAAATTCTACTATCATTTATCTGTTTATTCTCTGTACTATCTCTTTCAGCGTCGGCTCAAGACTCGGAGCCTAGTTTAGTGAGTTATCAAGCTGAAGTGCAAGCAGGTGTTGCTATTAGTGCTGATTCTTACTCATTTACACGACTACAGCTAGAAACTATTCAAGGGGTAAGGGTCGGCGAGTATTTTTCTACGGGTGTTGGTACAGGTGTAAATGCGATTGTGTCAAACGAAATGGACGGTGGCTCTAATGCAATATTATGGATGCCAGTGTATGCAAATTTTAAAGGTTATTTGCCAGTGAGTTCAAAAGTTAAGCTTTTTGCATCTATTGATTTGGGTACAATGTTCCAAATGCGTAAGTCATTTGATTGTATGGGGTTTGTATATACTCCTGCGTTAGGTGTTTCTTTTGGGTTAAAGAATGGTAATGCGATTAATCTTTCGGTTGGGTATGAGTCTATGTGTGATGGTGATTCATATAGTGCGGATGAGAATCCTTTGGTTTACAACACTGTTAGTTTGAAGTTTGCGTACAGGTTTTAGATTTTTCAGGACAGCGTAGAAAAAGTGCGAGGCATTAGTGCCACCGAGCACCCCGAATGCCCAAAGTTTGCCAGAGCTTGTAGTATTACAAACTAGAGCTATAGCTTTAGGAGTTTGGAAAAAACAAAAATTCACCATTCACCATTAACCATTAGTACCTTGCCTGACGGACTATCGAACCATCAGCAACCTGCTTTATCACCCCATCAGACATTAACCCCCTGAGAACACGCAACGCTACATCTGGAGTAGTCCTCAATCGCCTCACTATCTCTGCCATATCCATCCGCTCACTGCGTGCAAGCATCTGCATCACAACCACCTTAAGCTCAGCCTCTGTGCTCTTTTGCTCTAGAGTGCTCGCCCTGCCTGCTCTGCACACATCGCAACTTCCACAATCCTCAACCCCTGTTTCATCAAAATACTCACGGAGCACCCGTGCCCTGCATTTTTGTGACTGCTCGGCATAATCTGCCATAGAGAGCCCACGCAACTCACCCAACGAACGCCTCGAAGCATAAGTTGCTGGCGCAATCAACATATCCTCAATAGGCAGCCTCTCTTCGAGTAGTGCCACAAGCGGTGTGCGCCTACGAGGTATATAATTAATAATCTTATCACGAGAGAGGGTCAGCAGCATCTTGACCACGGCAGCCTCCATAAAGCCCGAAATTTTACTCAAAAAGCCCTCATCTATAGCCACAAAATCTGCAAAAAGCCCCGTATAATTCCTAAGCAGTATCTTCAAAAAGTTATCGAGGTCACGATTCTCGACCCTATACTTATAGAGTTCGTCACGCAAGACACGAAAACGAATGCGAGTGGGGTTATCAAGCTCCTCGGTAAGGGCAATATACCCGTTGAGCTCAATAATTTTGAGTGCAGCGTGTATAGTCAGAGAGTATATCTTAGCGAATGCAGCAAAATCGAGTAGCGAAAAATCAAAGACCTGCTCCTTACCTTCGCCAATACCAACTCCAAGGAAGTTGAAGAGTTTTTCGTAGACCGTTTTAATATCTTTTAGAGGGGGGTATTCTAGTTGCATACGTTTGGAGAGCCTTTCACGGTCACGGTTTTCGTAGAGCAGCACTGCCCACGAGGGGAGTCCATCCCGACCAGCACGCCCTGCCTCTTGGTAGTATGACTCAATACTCTGGGGCATCTCGTAGTGCACCACAAAGCGCACATCAGCCTTGTCAATTCCCATCCCAAAGGCATTGGTGGCAACTACGACACGTACACGTCCCTCGCTCCACTCTCTCTGCTTAGCGTTGCGCATAGGTGCAACTAGCCCAGCGTGGTAGAAGTCGGCATTGATATTTTGGGAGCGCAGGAAATCCGCCACATCTTCTGTTCCCTTTCGGGTTCTACAGTAGACAATGCCGCACCCCTGCACATTACGAACAATGGTGAGTAACTGTTCAAATTTGTTGGTAGTATGGCGCACCACAAAGCTAATATTGCTTCGAGCATAGCTATCTCTAAAGACCTTGGGATCTTTGAGTTTTAGGTAGTATTTAATATCTTTGAGCACGGCATCAGTAGCCGTAGCAGTGAGTGCGATAAAGGGCACTTCGGGTAGCGATTCTCTAAGCTCACCGATTTTAAGGTAGCTGGGGCGGAAGTCGTGCCCCCACTCTGAGATACAGTGCGCCTCGTCAACGGCAACTAGTGATACCCTCATACGACTAAGCCTAGTGCGAAAGATAAGCGTGTCAATCCTTTCGGGGGCAATGTATAGCAGCTTAACATCTCCATAGATGCAATTATCGAGTGTGGCATCAATCTGCGAGAAGGTCATCGAGGAGTTAATCATAGCAGCCTCTATGTGTTTTTTTCTGAGCCTTTCGACCTGATCACGCATAAGGGCAATTAGTGGGGTAATGACAATGGCTACCCCTTCGCACATTAGTGCTGGGACTTGAAAGGTAATGGACTTGCCGCCACCCGTGGGAAGTAGTCCTACTGTATCGTGCCCACAGAGCAGAGAATCGACTATCTCCCGTTGTAGAGGACGGAAATCATTAAAACCCCAAACTCTGTGTAGTATTTCTTTGGCTGAAAGCATAAAAAAGCGTATCTTTGTGGCAAAATTAATAATTTTAAAGAATATTTCAAAGTAAAGAGTATGCAAAAGATAATTTCTCCATCGCTGTTGAGCGCAAATTTTTTGAATTTGGAGCAGGAGGTAGCAATGCTAAATGAGTCGGAGGCACAGTGGTTTCACCTCGATGTGATGGATGGTATTTTCGTACCCAATATTACGTTTGGTATGCCAGTGGTGAGTGCCATACGTTCGGCAACTGACAAGGTGCTGGATGTGCACCTTATGATACAGAATGCATCGAGGTATATCGAGGATTTTGCGGCAATCGGGGCAGATGTTATCACCGTTCACGCCGAGGCTGTAGTGCACCTTAATAGAACCATTGCTCAGATAAAGTCATTGGGCAAGATGGCAGGTGTGGCTCTATGCCCCTCTACTTCGCTAAGTGCCATTGAGGAGATACTCCCAGAGTTGGATGTTGTTATGCTAATGTCAGTAAACCCTGGCTTTTCGGGTCAGAAGTTTGTGACAGGGACTATGGATAAGCTACGCAGGCTAAGGCAAATGATTGTAGAGCGTGGACTGAGTACCATTATCCAGATTGATGGTGGGGTGAATCCAGATAATGCAGCAGTGCTTTTTGATGCAGGGGCAGAGTGCTTGGTGGCAGGTAATGCAGTCTTTAAGACTGAGAATCCAAAAGAGTCGATTTTAAGAATATTAGGTAGATAACGGTGCTTTCAGTAGATAATATAACAGTAAGTTTTGGCGGATGGGATCTCTTCAGCGAGGTCTCTTTCCTTATTAATGCACGAGATAGAATCGGGCTTGTGGGTAAGAATGGAGCAGGTAAATCCACTATGCTCAAGATTATTGCAGGGGAGTGGATCCCTTCGCAGGGGGGAGTCAGCAAGACGGGGGATTGCAGGGTTGGTTACCTTCCACAGGTGATGCGCACTGCCGATGATACGACTCTTGTGGCGGAGTGCAATAAAGCCTTTAGTGAGTTTTTGGAGATGGAAAGGCTTATTGAGGAACTCTCCACTGAGATTGCAAGGCGTACCGATTACGAAAGCCCTGAGTATGAAAAGTTGCTTATCAAGCTCCACGAAACAACGGAGTATTACCATACTCACGGTGGGGATGAGCGTCAAGGGCAAATCGAACGTGCGCTATTGGGGCTTGGCTTTAAGCGCAGTGAGTTCGATAAACCTACTTCGCAGTTCTCTGGGGGGTGGCGTATGAGGGTGGAGCTAGCTAAGTTGCTGCTCTCTAGCCCTACGCTACTGCTGCTCGATGAGCCTACTAACCACCTCGATATTGAGAGTATTCAGTGGTTGGAGGACTATTTGAAGAACTTTACGGGAGCAGTGGTGCTAATATCCCACGATAAGGCGTTCCTCGATAATGTTACTAACCGAACCATTGAACTTTCTCTGGGCAAGGCGGTGGATTATAAGGTTGCTTACTCTGAGTATATAGTGTTGAGGCAGCAGCGTCGTGAACAGCAAATGGCTGCCTACGAAAATCAACAAAAACTTATCGAAAAGACCGAAGACTTTATCGAACGCTTTAGGTATAAGCCTGCAAAGAGTAATCAGGTGCAGTCACGTGTGCGACAACTCGAAAAACTAGAGCGCATTGAGGTCGAGGAGCAGGACGTAGCACGGCTAAATATTCGCTTCCCAGCGGCACCTCGTTCGGGGCAGATTGTGGTGGAGGCTAAGGAGGCTGGACACTCTTATGATGGGGTAAGGACTATCTTTAGTGGTGCTGATTTTGTGGTAGAAAGGGGCGAGAAAGTTGCGCTGGTGGGCAGAAATGGTGAGGGTAAGACTACCTTTGTACGTGCTATGCTCTCTCACTTTGCAGCATCACAGGGGGAGATTAAAACAGGATATAACGTTAAGGTAGGGTACTTTGCTCAAAACCAAGACGACTTGATGGATGGTGACTTTACGGTCTATGATACGCTTGATAATGTGGCGGTTGGCGATATACGTACCAAGCTGCGTGATATACTCGGTGCATTCCTCTTTAGGGGTGAGGATATTGATAAAAAGGTCAAGGTGCTCAGCGGTGGCGAACGCTCCAGACTTGCTATTGCAAGGTTGATGCTCGAACCCTATAACCTGCTGGTGCTCGATGAGCCAACGAACCATATGGATATGCTCAGCAAAGAGATACTAAAGTTGGCTCTACAAAAGTATGATGGTACGGTGGTGGTAATATCCCACGATAGGGAGTTCCTCGATGGGCTTGTAAATACAGTGTATGAGTTCCGTGAGGGTAAGGTTAAGCAGTATTTGGGTGGTATTTATGACTTTATTGCAGCTCGTAAGATTGAGAATCTGCGTGAGATTGAGCGCAAAACCCCTTCGCAGCAAAGTGCTCCTAAGCCCAAAAAAGAACAACCTAAAAAGGAACAACCAAAACCGAGGCGTAATAATTATAAAATCACTCAGATTGAGGGTCAGATTGAGGTGCAGGAGAATTTGGTTAGTGAACTCGAAGCGAAATTAGCTAGCCCCGAAACTTATAGCTCAGAGGTGCTCAGTGAGTGGGAAGCCGCAAAAGCTAGCCTAGATGCCCTGATGGAAGATTGGGCTAAATTAATGGATTAAATACCAAAAAACAATAAAATGAATAACAATTTTTTTAAGAGGGCTAGCGATGCAGCTCCAAAAGAGGGTGAGCAAAAGAAGGAGTATGTAGTACGTCAAGACCGTGGGGATGATCGTGGCGGCTTTAAAAGACGTGATGATGACCGTGGTGGCTTTAAAAGGCGTGACGATGACCGTGGTGGCTTTAAAAG
>JAWXTM010000010.1:0-43791 GCA_044433505.1 Rikenellaceae bacterium | reverse complement strand
GGAATCAGTCCGCTAGAGCAATAGCAAGGCGGATGCCTTGCCTAAAAATCAAAAGACAAAAATCTTTCGGTTGCACAACCGAAAGCTAGTACAAACTCCCACGAAAATCTTTTGGGGGTTTGGAGGAACGACAAACAAAAAAATCGAAGATTTTTTTCCAAACCCCCAAAGCTAGAGCACTATTGTATTGCTTTAGTTTGAGCTTGTAGTATAACAAACTAAAATAATGAAAGTTTTTTGGTTCTTTTGTTCACAAAAGAACGATGGAATCAGTCCGCTAGAGCAGTGAGCAAGGCGAATGCCTTGCCTAAAAATCAAAGACAAAAATCTTTCGGTTGCACAACCGAAAGCTAGCACAAACTCCCATAAAAATCTTTTGGGGGTTTGGAGGAACGACAAACCCCCAAAGCTATAACTCTGGTGTAGTGCTTTAGTTTGAGCTTGTATTACAACAAACTAAAATGATGAAAGTTTTTTGGTTCTTTTGTTCACAAAAGAACGATGGCAGGCGGTATGCTAGCAAACTAAAAAAACGAAAAATCTTTTGGGGGTTTGGGCGAACGACAAACCCCCAAAGCTATTGCTCTGGTTTCTGGCTCTATTTTATTTCTCTTGTTTTTGGCTCTGTTGTAGTGCTCAGGTGTATTGCTCTAGCTCAGGGGGCGTTTCACCCCCCCTGAAAACCGTAGTAATTTTAGATGGCTTCCATCAGAAGCGCATCCTGACGTACATCCCTCCAGGGATTGACTTAATCATTCCCCCACACTCCAAATGCAGCAGTGCCGAACTGCACTCTCCTATCCCATACCCACTCTGTATGCATACCTCCTCTAGCGTTATAGGTTCGCTCTGTGGCATACAACCATAAACCACCCTCTGGCTTGGTGGCAGAGTGTCTATCTCGCTTTGTTTTACCTGCTGTAAGTTGCGACGTGCCCACCCCAGTTCGACAGCTAGGTCACTGACATCTTGATAGAGGATGGCACGTGTCGATTTTATTAGTTGATTTGTGCCATACATATTCATATCATCGCTACGCCCAGGTAAAGCAAAGACCGAACGATTGTAGGCGTGAGCCATATTTGCCGTGCTAGTCGAACCACTCTTTTCGGGTGCTTCCACAACGATAGTGGCAGAGCTGACTCCTGCAATCAACCTATTACGGCTCAAAAAATTTGTTTTAGCAACAGTCGTACCCACTGGAATATCCGAGAGTATTGCCCCACCGCTACGCACCAACTGCCGTGCGACCTCGATATTGCTGCGTGGTGTAACGTCTAGCACCCAACCTGGCAGAATCGCAATGGTCGGAATATTTTGCTTAATGGCTGCGCAATGCGCCTGCTTATCCACCCCAAAGGCTAGTCCACTCACCACAGCAATATTGTCGTAAGCCTCGCTGAGCTCTTTGACTATCATTTGAGTATTTTCGATGCCTTGTTGAGAAACTCGCCTAGTGCCCACAATGCTCACCAACTTATAGTGATTAAGGTTAATATCCCCATACTGATAGAGCACGTGGGGTGCATCCGAGCACTCTGCCAATAGCTCTGGATACTCACTCGAAAGACCTCGAACTAGAACCTTTACCCCCTTATTCTCACAAACATCCACCATCGCTTGGGCACGCTCTATGGCAATACCATCTTTCAGTGCCGCTACTACCTTAACACTCACCCCTGCCTGCACAAGAAGCTCTTCGGGCATATCAAAAAGTGCTTCGGCCGACTCAAAGTTATCTATTATCTTGCGAATTCCACTGTGTCCAAGCCCTTTTACTAGGGTTAGGGCTATGTCATATAAGAACTTTTTCATATCTTTGTAGTGTTGAGCAATGAGTGCCCAACGTCGAACAAATTTAATAAAAAAAGTTATGAAAACAAGATTTTTATTAGCATTTATTTCTCTCTGGTTATTTTCAACACTATTGGTAAGTGCGCAGACTCCTGCTACCTATGTAGAGGTCAGAGCATCGGCAAGCCAAGAGGTTACTCCTAACAAGATTGAAATCGCTATCTCCTTGAACGAGGCGGACTCCAAGGGTAAGGTAACACTTAAAACACAACAAGATGCGCTTGCACAGGCTCTCTGTAATGCAGGCATTGATGCAAAGCAGTCGCTAGTTATTGTATCGCAATCCTCTCAGGCGGCAAAGCGTAGCAATACGTATCAGTATATTAATTATCTGTTGACTGTGAGCAGTGCAGAGGAGTTGCGTTTAGTTTTCGAGGAGTTTGCAAGCCAAGGGGTTTCAGGGGTGAGGGTTCAGAGGGTTGCCAATGATAGCATTGAGCAGGTTACTTCGCAGCTTCGAGCGGAGGCTATGCAAAAGGCGCAGCGTATTGCACGGGAGCTTGCCCAGGCTGTTGGTCAGAGCATTGGGGCGGCACTTACTATTGAGTATTATAGTAATTCTGATGAGGTGAGTAGTTATACTACGGGGGCATTACTGATGCGTTCAAATACAATGGGTCAGGATAGTGTGCCAGAGTTACCAGCGGATTTAGGCATTCGTCCAATAAGTGTACGGGAGAGTGTTGAGGTAAAATTTGCGCTACTGTAACTTTATCGTAGCAACTATGCATATAAGAAAAGGGGGAGTTCGCAATGGCCCCCCCCCTTATAATTTATTTTGCTAAAAACTACTCCTCAATAATAGTGTTCCAACCGTGAATATCCTCTGACTCCCCTAACTGAATCGCCTTATAACGCCTCACTAACTCCTTAATTACAGGGCCAGCTCCCTTAAAAATATGCTTTAAATCATACTCAGGATCATAAATAGACATAATCGGAGCAATCACCGCTGCCGTTCCACAAGCTCCAACCTCATCAAAACTATCAACCTCCTCTACCACGTCAATCTGACGACGCTCCACCTTCATTCCCATATCTTCTGCAAGCTGCATTAACGTAATATTAGTAATAGAAGGCAAAATAGAAGATGAAATAGGCGTTACATAAGTATTATTCTTAATGCCAAAGAAATTGGCTGCTCCACACTCATCAATATACCTATGTTCCTTTGGATCTAGATAAATTGCACTATTATAGCCCTTAGCATAAGTCTCCACACCACTCTTTAGTGAGCTTGCGTAGTTACCCCCAGCCTTGATATGCCCCGTTCCGTGGCTACCAGAGCGGTCGTGGTGTCTGTCCACCATAACGTCAATGCCGAACGAGTCGTTTCTAAAATATGGCCCCACAGGAGTTACAAAGACAATAAGCAGGTACTCATTAGATGGGCGAATCCCCACAATCGGGCCAACTCCAAATAACACTGGGCGAATGTACAGCGAACCACCACTATTGTACGGAGGAACGAATTCTATATTATACCTAACAGCCTCTTTGACAGCTTCACAGAATAGTTCAACAGGCGGTTGCGCCATCTCCAGATAGTCTGCCGAATCCATCATACGGCGAGCATTATCCTCAACTCTAAAGACCCTTACCTTGCCATCAACGCCACGCTGAGCCTTCAACCCTTCGAAGCATTGCTGACCATAGTGAAGTGCTGTAGAGGCAATGTGTATCGACACATTTTTGTCGTCAGTGATTTGAATTTTGCTCCATTTGCCATCTTTGTAGTGGCAGCGCACGTTGTATGGAGTCATAGTGTAGCTGAATCCAAGGGTAGTGTAGTCAAGCTCTACTTGCTTTTGTTTTTTCATTTTATGTAGTTGTTTTTATTATATCCTTATCAAAGGTAGTATTTTTTTGGTAATAACGCAATTTTTTTCAACAATATTTTTTAATTTTGCATTATGAAAAAATTTTGTGATATAATCACCTCAATAAAGACAAAGGGATTTGAGGCAACAGCACTAGACATCTTCAATTTTCAGGCACAAGAGTGTGCGCCTTACAGAGAATACCTAGAGCTATTAGGTGTTGATATACAGAGCATTGACTCCATAGCAAAGATACCATTCCTGCCCATCGAGCTATTTCGCAGCCATAGGGTTTATTGTGGCACGGGGGATGCCGAGCTGGAGTTTGCCAGTAGCGGTACAACGGGTACAGATACCTCTGTGCACTATGTAGCCTCGGCGCAACTATACCGAGATAGCTTTATGAGTGGCTTTAGGGAGTTTTTTGGTTCGCCACAGGATTTTAGATTGGTCACTATGTTGCCGTGTTATAGGGAGGGCAGCTCTTTGCTCTATATGATTGAGGAGTTAAAAAGGCAGTGCACGGGGCAGAGGGTGATACTCTGGGGCGTTACCTTTGCGCTGTTGGAGGCGGCACGTAGCACAGAGGATGTTCGTTTGGCAGAGGGCTCGATTGTTTTGGAGACAGGTGGGATGAAGGGTCGTGGTAGGGAGATTGAGCGCACTGCTCTACACGCTGAGTTAACCGAGGCGTTTGGGGTGGAGAGTATCTATTCGGAGTATGGTATGTGCGAGTTATTGTCACAGGGTTATTCTCGGGGGGAGGGACTATTTCAGCCTTCATCAACGATGAGGGTAGTGGGGCGCAGTCTTCATAATCCTCTCAGCGAGGAGGAAGTTGGTAGAGTTTCAGGGCTTAATATCATAGACCTTGCTAATTTGTACAGTTGTTCATTTATAGCCACGGGGGATCGTGGGATAGTATATCCCGATGGGAGTTTCGAGGTACTTGGGCGCATTGAGGGCGAAGTACTCCGAGGCTGCAATATGCTCTAAAAGAAGGTTTTACTCAGCTATCGACACTCCTAACATCAATGACTCTAGTTGCCTTACGTAGTTGCGTTTCGGGTAGCGTGGTGATGGCGAGTAAACATACATATCAAAGGCAATGTACCTACCAGTATTCTTATTGAAGGTTGCGTAGTTAATAAAAGGACCACCCATAAAGTCACCCTCTACTCTCCAAAAACCTTGGGTCAGAATCCACCCTATATCATTAATTTCAACAGATGTAGACTCTGGAGTAAAGATCATATCGCTGGTCATATAAGAGCCATCCACAGGGCCAGGAATCTTCTGAGCAGCTAGGTTTCTCTGTTCCAGAACGCTGAGTTTCTCAGTTGTGGAAGTTGGTCTATCAAAGCTATAAATCACCACTCCCTGCGATGCAATAGGCATCTCGTAGGTGAGCCACAAAAAATCCTCAGCATCGTTTGCAACACGATAACCCCTTGGGAAGCTCATCCTTATGCCGAACTTTTCGAGAATTAGCTTTTCGATACGAGGGTCGTTATATTTTTTTGCTCTTTGGTTCATTCTATTTTGCTCAACGTCGCCAATAAAGCCCATTAGCTCTAGGCTATTTTGTGCGATATAGTCAGCCGCCGTCGCTGCGCTTGGAGCAGTAATATCCATCACGATCTGTCCCGAAGCCCATCTGTCAGTCTTTACTGTAAAGGTGGTAGTGTCAACACTCTTATCAACATTTAAAAAGAGCAGATTGCGGTGGCGTTTAGTAATATCATTTAGGGCTTGTGGGGTGATATTAAACAGGTCGAAGAGAGGTTCTGGTTGATTGAGCCACAGCACTTCTTCGTTCATCACCATACGTAGAGAGTCTCCAGCTGCACCATTCCAAATAGGCTTCTCTGTAACTACAAAGACTTCGTAAGGCTTACCAGTAGCCGAGATATTGACCAGACTGCTTCCCGAGCAGTTCCATAGAAGGGCTAGGAGTGGTAAAATTGCAAAAAAAAGAGACTTTTTCATTTTATTTATTATTTTTATGTATTTTTGTTGTGCGAAAGTTACGCATTATTTTATTTACGTGCAACTTTTACACCAAAAATTAAGGGGACTTCTAAAAATTGACCCCACTAAAATTTAACTAAAAAATATGGATGTTTTAAAATGAGTTTTGATGCCACCAGGGCGATATTTTGGTTACTTTTTCACCTTTTTTCTCTCGAATAGCCCGCTATTAGAGATAAAATGCGGCAAAAACTCATCCCAAAATCTCATCCCAAATCCACCAAATCAATTTTTAGAAGTCCCCTTAACATTCTTTAACATACTCAAGATATGCATTTTCCACACTACGGTTTCGTACGTACAGTTGCCAGAAGATTCTTTCCGAGCCTTATCTGGAGCATTGATAGTCAAGACTCTATATTCTTGACTTTTGATGATGGACCCTGCCCACACGTAACGCCGTGGATACTCGATACTCTTAAGAAGCATAATGCCAAGGCTACTTTTTTCTGCATTGGCAAGAATGCAGAGCAGTACCCCGAGCTATTGGAGCGCATCAGGGAGGAGGGGCACGCCATAGGCAATCATACTTATTCCCATACCAAGGCTTTATTGAGCAGTTGTGGGGGGTATATCGAGGATGTTGATTTGGCAAATAACTTTGTTCAGTCTAATCTTTTTCGTCCGCCGTATGGGCGGATGTCGCCTGCCAAGATACGTCGTATGAGGGAGCGTTATCATATTATTATGTGGGACACAGTTTCACGGGATTACAGCAAGTATGTGTCGCATCATAAGTGTGTACGAGAGGTTGTTCCTCACTTAAGGGCTGGAGGCATTGTGGCATTTCACGATTCTTTGAAGGCTTCTCGAAATGTACGTTATGCTTTGCCACGAGTGCTTGACACTATTGATAAGTTGGGGTTAAAGTGTAGCGCAATAAAGTTATAGGGGACTATGAACCGCAATGCCGACTATCAGCAGTAGACCATAGAGCAAATTGACCCATAGGGAACGAACGCTACCCAAATAAATAGGCACTGTCACCGAAAGCCCCACTGCCACTGCTGGAGCTAGGTAGAGCGACCTTACGGGAGATAGCAACATCACTGCCAATGCCCACACCGTAAAGATTGCAAAAAAGCTCTGGGCAGCCTTACCCCTTTTTCGGAATTTCTCTCTATACTTTATAAACGTGAGTACGCCGAGCACATACATCGCCACGCTAAGCAGTACAAACAACCCTGCAATGCCTAACCACTCCACCTCGCCAAGTGCTCTTATAGTGCCATCATTGAGCGTCATCCCATCCCACAGCAAACTCCACTCTGCACTCACATCTGCACCCAACAACCACTCTGCCATAAAGTATAGTCCAAAGGGTAGCATCCATACTGCGCTAAGCACCACCCACTCTCGCACTTCGGGCAATCGCACGAGCGACAATAACACCCAAAGCATTGGCACAAAGTAGATAAATGGTGGGTAGATAAAGACTGCCACGCCAAGGTAGAACGAGGAGTGGAAGAGTCGCCTTACTGCTGGGTGGTTCAAGGGGTATGACCTGAGCACATTGCCAAAGCTAAAGACCATTAGCGCAGTTGCCACCATAGGCGACACTGCCCCACTATCGGTCAAAAAAAGTGAGCTAAATAGTACAAAAAGCACCATTGAACTCAAATTTTTATTAAAATAAAACATATTTTTCGATGCCGTCTGGACAATCATAAATCCACACAACAACGACACGAACCCTGCCGCTACTCTTCCAAACCCAAACATCTCATCGAGCGGTGCCCACCTTTGCGGCACGATATTTTGGGCATATAGCGTATTGGAAGCCACTCCACTCTCTTTGCCATACCACCATAGGAGCACTACTAGTAATGCCGAAAGCGATACTGTTCCAAAGAGCGAGGAGCGGCTAAGATTCATTACTCAACAGTAATCAAATAGTAGTTCTTTTTGCCACGTTTCACCAACAGGTAGCGTCCAGCAATAAGCATATCACTAGTAACCACCATATCAGCTCCGCTAACTTTCTCACCGCAAAGCGATACGCCACCACCTTGAATCATCTTACGAGCTTCGCCCTTCGATGGGAAGATATTAGTGAGTTCAGCCACCAAGCTAAGCGCACTACAGCCAAGTGCCGAAGCCTCAACCGCGAACTGTGGTACACCCTCAAAGACATCTTTAATGGTCTGTTCATCAGCTGCTGCAAGAGCCTCTGCACCACCGCCAAAGAGAATAGAGCTTGCGCTGAGTGCTCTCTGGAAATCTTCACGAGAGTGAATCATAACGGTTAGTTCCTCAGCCAAGCATTTTTGTAGTTTTCTAAGGTGTGGTTCCTTGGTGTGTTCCTCGATAAGGGCTTCGATAGTTGGTTGATCGAGTAGCGTAAAGATCTTGATATACTTTGCTGCATCCTCGTCAGAAGTACCCAACCAGAATTGGTAGAACTTATATGGCGAGGTGTACTGTGCAGAGAGCCAGATATTTCCGCTCTCAGTCTTGCCAAACTTAGTGCCATCCGCCTTCTTAATCAATGGGCAAGTAAGTGCAAATGCTTCGCCGCCAACTTTTCTACGAATAAGCTCCGTACCAGTGGTGATATTGCCCCATTGGTCAGAACCGCCTAGTTGCAACTTACAGTTCTTTTCTTGGTAGAGGTGCAGGTAATCAAAACCTTGCAACAGCTGATAAGTAAACTCCGTAAAGGACATACCCTCACCCTGACCGCTAAAGCGTTTTTTGACAGAGTCCTTAGCCATCATATAGTTCACAGTGATGTGTTTACCAATATCACGAGCAAAACCAAGGAATGATTGATGCTTCATCCAGTCGTAGTTATTAACCATCTCGGCAGAGTTCTCAGCCTCGCCATCAAAGTCAATTAGCTTTGAGAGTTGTTCCTTAATTGCATTTTGGTTATGCGTCAGGGCAGCTTCGTCCAGCAGGTTACGCTCTTGGCTCTTACCGCTTGGGTCACCAATCATACCAGTCGCCCCACCCAACAAACATAGCGGCTTGTGACCACAGCGTTGCAGGTGTTTTAGTAACATTACCCCAACTAGGTGACCAATATGGAGTGAATCGGCAGTAGGGTCAATACCCAGGTATGCTGTTGTCATCTCTTTTTCGAGTTGTTCTTTAGTACCAGGCATCATATCCTGTATCATACCTCTCCAAGTAAGTTCTTCTATGAAATTCATAATTTTTAACTATATTTGTGTAAATTTTAAAGCGCAAATATAATAAAAAAATGGCAAAGATAAAAAAGGTATTTTACTGTTCATCGTGCGGAGTGGAGAGTGGCAAGTGGTTTGGACGTTGTACATCGTGCGGCGAATGGGGCAGTTGTATCGAGGAATCGGTGAGTACTAACCAGAAAACCCCAAAAGTGCGTGGACTTATCTCCAGCTCTCAGGTGGTGAGTATCGGGGATATTGCCCCTGATAATTATGCTCGTATATCTACTTCGGTTGGGGAGTTTGACAGGGTCTTGGGCGGTGGACTTGTGGCTGGCTCTATGGTACTGCTTGGGGGTGAGCCTGGTATTGGTAAATCTACCCTAGCTCTACAAGTGGCACTGAATTGCGAAGGGCTGAGAGTGCTCTATATTAGTGGCGAAGAGAGTGCCGAACAGGTGCGCCTACGTGGCGAAAGACTCGGTATTGGCAGGGGTGAGTGTCGTGTACTGTGCGAAACATCGGTCGAAGTTATCCTCGAAAAACTAATGGAAGAAAAACCTCAGCTAGTGGTTGTGGACTCTATACAGACACTCTTTTGCGAGGCTATTGAGAGCTTTGCTGGGAGTGTTACGCAGGTCAGAGAGTCGGCTGCACGCCTGCTGCGTTATGCCAAGAGTAGTGCCGTGCCTATTGTCCTTATTGGGCATATCACCAAAGAGGGTAGCATTGCGGGCCCTAAGATACTGGAACACATCGTTGATGCTGTCTTTCTCTTCGAAGGGGATGGTGGCGGATATAGGCTGCTACGGGGGGTAAAGAACCGCTTTGGCTCGACCTCTGAGATGGGTATTTTCGAGATGACTGCCAAGGGACTGCGTGAGGTGGAGAGTTCCTCGGAGATATTTATGGTCAATCACTCCGAGTCGGTAAGTGGCGTGGCTATGGGTGTAGTAATGGAGGGCAGTAGGTCGTATATACTTGAAACTCAGGCATTGGTGTGTGCTACGGGCTATAGCGTTGCTGGACGCTCTGCAACGGGGCTTGACTACAAGCGGATGAGTATGCTAGTGGCAGTGCTAGAAAAACGGTTTGGCTTTAAGCTTCAAGGCAAGGATATATTCTTGAATCTTGTAGGGGGCTTTAAGGTTGGGGATACGGGGCTTGATCTTGCTTTTGTAATGGCTATGATTAGCAGCATTTTGGATATAACCGTACCTTTTGATAGTTGTTTTATAGGGGAAGTTGGGTTGAGTGGTGAGGTGCGTTCGGTTACTCGCATTGTGGATAGGTTGCGAGAGGCACGGCGTATGGGTTTTGCTGTTGCGGTAATTTCGGAGCAGAGCCGTGGGATAGTTGATTCGGCGAGGTCGGAGTTAGAGGGGATAGGGGTTCAGTATGTTAGCAGGGTGTCGGATTTGTCGGGGCTATTTGGCAGGTAGGGAAGCAGACTATAAATCAGATTTAGTCTGCTATAGCTTGTATTATTACAGACTAAATAATGAAAGTTTTTTGGTTCTTTTGTTCACAAAAGAACGATGGCATCAGTCCGCTAGAGCAATAGCAATGCGGATGCCTTGCCTAAAAATCAAAAGACAAAATCTTTCGGTTGTAAAACCAAAAGCTAGCGCAACCCCCAAAGCTATTACCCCGTTGTGGTGCTTTTGTTTGAACTTGTAGTCTTACAAACTATAAAAGTCGGCGAGTGCTCAACTGCTGAGACTCCACTGGACGTAAAGTGCCGAAATCTATACCCTCCAACAATACCACCCCACCACTCTTACCAACCTCGAATGTACCCCACTCAGACTCCCTACCCATCGCTCGTGCCCCCCCCAAGGTCGCCCAACTAAGCACCACCTCAAGCGGCAACTCTGGATTATTACGCATCAACATATCTATCTCCAAAGCCATTGTGAGCGAATGGTTCGAAGTCAATGAATCTGTACCAATCGACACATTTACACCCTTCTGCCATAACAACATCGCTGGAGAATACGCCCTCTCAATAAAATAATTGCTACGTGGACATATCACAAAAGTTAGATCCTTAAAATGCGCCGACAACTTATCAATTTGATCAGGGGTTATCATAGTATTATGCACCAAAAGCAATGGCATATCAGCAGGAATTGACTCTATAATTCTATTTTCGTGAGTGCCATAGTGCAGAAAATCTGGCGTCATATCATCGCCAGCCACAAAATGATACATCTTACCCTCCTTTTGGAAATAATCCACCTCCGAAGGTGTTTCCATAAAGTGGATAGAGAGCCTTTGCGCATCCTGTACCCCACGCAAAAAGAGCTTATCACCGACCATATAATTAGAGTGTGGCGTTGGCGATATTTTAAGCCCAAGGGCACGTGCAGGTTCGACGTGTTGTGTTACGCTACGATAATATGCCTCCACCTTATCGTCATCTGGCATATTGAAGTACTCGGCATAGGTATAGTAGTCAATCTCAGAGGTTTTTTTTGCCTGATAGCTAGCCTCCCCATTCGAAATATCACAGAGTCCTTGCACCCCCTCGCTATACATCTTGCGATCCTCGGCAATAGCCTTTTGCTCTTGCAGCTCGAAGGGGAAATCGCCACGCACCGCCATAATCTCACGGATAAACTCCACAAGCCCCTTGCCTTCACCCACCTGCCCGAGCAGATAGCTTAGCTCTAGGTGGCAGTGACCATTAACCATCCCTGGCATTAGCACACCGTCATAATATTCAACTGAGCTGAGAGAGTCGATATTCTCGACATTTTCCTCAATATTTTTAATAGTATTACCCTCTAGGGTAAGTACAACATTTTTCGAAAAACCACCTTTATTATTTAGAGCTAGTGGTGCTGCTATCTTTCTTGTTTTCATAGTTTTGGAGTGAGTCTAATCTCAGAGAATCAAGTCTTAGGGAATCAATTCTTAGAGAGTCTAGTCTTAAAGAATCAATCCTTAGTGAATCAATTCTCAGTGAGTCAAGTCTTAGAGAATCTAATCTCAGGGAGTCGAGTCTTAGAGAATCTAGCTTTAAAGTATCAATTTTTGGAACGTAGAGCGAGAATGTACCTTTTGGATTGAGGTAACCTCTCTGCATATATGGCACATTGGTTGGGAAGTTCTCGCCAAAGAGAGTTTTATAGTACCTCTCACGAGCATCTGCAAGCAGCGGAGTGTAGACTATCTCAAGCCTGCACACATAGGACGTGTCAGCCTGATAGGTTTGCCCCACACGACGACGCTTAATATAGTCACTCACCACATCCCTATACTTCACTACCAGCGAATCGTACTCCCCCTCCTCTAGTGTATAGGTATGGGTAATGGAACGCTGCTCCGAGGAGCGTGACAACCACACATTCTTTTCGGCAGAGCGTGCATTGCTACTAGTGTCCGAGAAGTAAATATCCATACGGTGTTGAGCGTGCAGATAGTTTATGCTGGCAAGGAAGAAGACATTGAAGGTGTATTCGCCCCTTGTCAGGGAGTCCAGAACAACCATCGTAACATCTTCGAGTGGCGCACGATACAAGCTGTCATCAATTAGCAGAGTATCACGATAGTAGTTGAGCGATAGGGTATCAAACCTTCGTTCTGCTTTGTAGCGACGCTCCGCCACAAGTGCGAGTTTCTCGATACCAACAGCAACATCATTTAAGATACCTGCCAGCGGATTACTCTTGCGACGAGCCAGTTCCGTGATAGTGTTACTATAGTCATCGAGCGAGTACCCGTACTTTGCAAGAATATCGCTGTGATAGTCCGTCGAATCCACCTTTTGATTGCGCACATTATTGCCTTTCTTGTCATAGGATATAACACTTTGGCGCAGGATGGATTCTGTCAGTATTTTTTGAAGCTCTTTATCAGGGATTGTCTTTTGCGAGTCACACGAATAGAGTGAGGTGGCAAAGAGTGCCACCCCAAGTAATATTACTACAAGTTGTCTTGCTTTTATTCTCATTTAGTAGGAGCTAGTTGAGTTGTGCCCATTTGATAGACTGGAACAGAGAGTTCAGCAAGGGTTTGCACACCATCGCTCAGCGTCACTTGTGCAATCTGCGGCACTCGGTAAACAACGCCACTCTTGAAGAATGACTTGGATTGAGTCTCCATCTTATCGGTCACCGAGAATTCGAGCGTCACAGGTGATGCAGTCAGGTCGCTTGCTGCAACCACTCCCCCTTGGCTAGTAAATCTAAATGCCACCATACTTTTGGTATCAGCCTTTGGGGTAAGGGCAAACTTTAGTTCATTGCGTTGCACCATTCTCTTACCCAAGAATAATGCTACGTACTCTTCTTCGAGTCTTGTAATCTCTTCGAGAGCATATTTCAGCCCCTCGCCAAAGACATTTTCACCCTGTTCACCAGTGATAAGTTCAATTCTACGTTTACGGAGTTTAAAGATAGTTTGGGCAGCCTCACTAGCCATTTCCTCTTCAGTTTTAACGATAGCCGAGCTATTGAAAACAGAGAGTCCTTGGTTATTCTCCATAACGGTACTACTACCCATATCTTTAAATGGGGTGAGTCCCGAGAACTTTGCTCCCGAGAAGTCTTTATCAGCAAGGGGTTCTACCGCCAGTGGGTTTTCGGTTGGTGCGACCCAATCAAAGACCTCTACAGCTGTCTTGCTTTTAGTGCCGAGTGCGTAGATTTGAGTTGGGTCAGGCTCAGTTGTATAGCTAAGCGAAGCCCTTAGTATAGTGTAGCTTTCCTTATCACTCATAGGAGCACCTGTCACCCCAAGCAGTTGCGAGGCATAGCGAGCATAGGGCCCACGTAGTATAACCTCACGCTGCTGAGTAACGCTTACAATTACCACTGTGCGAGGGAGCGAATAACCAGTCACATTCCACGATGTGCCAGTAGGATAGGCAGAAATCTGCGCATTTCCTACAAGCGTTGCGACTCCTATTAGGAGTGTAAAGAGTAGCCTTTTCATTGTTCTTTTTTATTTTTTAGTGGAGTCAATTTTTAGATGTCCCTTTTAATATTTGGAGATTCAAGTCCGTAGCCTTTCTTAGCATCCATCTTCTTAAGACCCCAAGAGAGTAGCACTGCCACTACGCCAAATACAGCGAAGATACCCATTGGTAGAGTATAGTCACCTGCGCCAAGGTTCTCTGCATCAACTGCGAATTCGCCTATTACCCAACCAATTAGCATTGGCACGAGCATAAGTCCGATATTTTGTACATAGAAGATAAGTGCATAAGCTGTACCAAGTTGTTTTTGAGGGATAATCTTTGGAACAGAAGGCCACATTGCAGATGGTACTAGCGAGAACGATATACCCAATAGTATCATATTTGCGATTGCGAACCAAGCCGAGTCAATCATTGGTAGCGCAAAGAAGATGTGTACCACTAGCAAGAGTGCCGAACCAATCATCATAAGCGATGCGCCCTTACCAACTCTATCGTAGAGCGAACCAAACAGAGGGGTAAGAAGAATCGTACCGAAAGGCAGTAGGCTAGGGATTGTACCTGCCCACTCTGCGCTAACGCCATATTTGTTTATCATCATATTAGTTGCATACTTCAAGAATGGGAAGACTCCTGAGTAGAACAGTAGGCAAAGGAATGCAATCAACCAGAAGCCTTTGCTTTGGAACACTACCTTAATGTCAGAGAGTTTAAAGCCATCCTCATCATCGGCAGTACCAGCCATTCTTTCTTGTTTGTCGAGGCGGTAGTCCATAATGCCATAAGCGATAAAGAACATAAGACCAATACACAAGCCAAAGACACCAAAGAGTACTGGCATAGAAATATCACCAAACGACGAGGCGATACCTGCACTAAAGGTCAGAGCAGCCGCTGTACCGATACGTGCCACTGCCACTTGAAGACCAAGCGCAAGGGCTAGTTCCTTGCCTGTGAACCACTTAACCACAGCCTTCGAGACTGTAATACCACAAATTTCAGCACCCATACCAAAGATACCAAAGCCAACCCCAGCTATCAACACACGTGCATTGATACCCATAATTGGAGCTGCATCCATTGGGAATGCGTCCGAGAAGGCGTAGTATTTAATAAAAGTACCAACTACCATAAGTGCGCACGATAGCACACCAGTGAGTCTAATACCTAGCTTATCGAGAACGATACCGCCAAGGAATAGCATAAACAAGAATACGTTAAACCAACCATAAGCACCCGTAAAGAGTCCATATTCAGAAGGTGTCCAGCCTAATCCGCCGCTCTCTTGCGCCTTTAGGATAATTGTTTCGAGTGGTGCCATTACGTCAGTAATGAAGTAAGCGCACATCATTGTTACCGAAACTAGTGCGAGTACTGACCATCTTGCAGTAGCACTATCACGGAGCGATTTTTGTAATTTTTCTACCATAACATTTGTTTTTATTGTAATTTGTCAATTATTGAGTATGCTGCTTTAAGCCCAAGTTCGCCAGCACGAGAAAGGTCAAGGGCTGCTTTCTCTTTCTCATCGAGGGTTAGCTGCACCAGTGCTCGGTTGTAGTATGCCTCGGCGAAGTATGGGAATATCTCAATGGCTTTGGTATAGTATCTCAGCGATTCTGGCAGGTTGCCATCTTTAGAGTACATATACCCAAGGTTATAATATGCGTGCGGAAGTTCTGGCAGCAGCTCTGTGCAGCGTTTCAAGTCCGAAATAATAGCACTATAGTCCGCAGGCTTTTTCTCTTTGGATGAGTCATTGAGCCTATTTGCAGGGTCATTATCCACCGACATACTCTGGTAGTTACCCTCCACCGAGCTTATAAAATCAAGCATCTCAGCCTCGGTCACTGCACGGTTCAAGTAGGCAAAGGGGCTACTTCTAGGCGCACTCTCTATCACAGAACTATATAGCTCCATTGCCACGGAGTACTGCCGCATCTGGGCACTAACCATTGCTTGGGCAAAGGTGTTGTTACGGTTGGCATAGAGCGTATCGAGTGACATTAGTTGCCACCCTGCCATAGTATTGTCAACCTTCGAGAGGCAACTGTTATGCACATTTTGGTTTGCGATTGCAGACTCTACAATACTACTCTCAAAGATTAGTGGATCATACCCCACTCTCTTGTATATTGTATCGACCACACTCAGGCGGAACATCTTTTGGGGTTGGTAGCGGCTCAGCCTAGAGTTGCCAAGCCTGTGGAGGTTATCATCCTCAAAGTCAGCGTTAAAGCTGATAATATCACTAAATCGTGCCGAAGTGTCGCTAAAGGCGGTATTACCCATAGTATTTAGCTCACTGCGATACTTTTCGATAAGGTCTTCTGCCTTTTTCTGATCCGCATAAAAACCCTTGCGATCACCCTTTAGTGCCTTTAGGTTACTACGGTAGAGGTATGCATTGGCAAAGTCACCATAGATTTCAATGGCACGGGTGTAGTCCGCAATAGCATTATCAATATCCCCGAGTTGGGCATAGACCGCCGCACGGTTATAGTATATCAGCACATTGCTAGGGTTTTGCTCAGCCACCAAAGAGTAGTCATCCACAGCACGGTTATAGTCCCCGATTTGCGAACGTAGAATTGCCCGATTAAAGATTGCAACGGAGTTAGTTGGGTCAAACTTCACTGCATTATCAAAGTCACTGAGTGCCCCCATAATATTACCCAACTGGTTGTTGCCCATAGCACGGTAGAAGTAGCCAATAGCGGCAGTTGAGTCTAGCGAGAGTGCAGAGCACATATCCTCGATACCCTTCTGGGTATCGCCCCCCACTAGGTAGAGCACCCCACGCCTAAGGTATCCATCCTCGAAGTATGGGTTAACCTTAATTGCCATATTATAGTCACTCATAGCGGCAGTTGAGTCCTTTAGGTAGAGCTTTGCCGTACCACGGTTCACATACCCCTCGGCACTGAGTGGTTCGAGTCGTATAAAGGTGTCATAGTCGCTAATAGCCCTGTCGAACTGTTGGTTCAAAAAGTTGGTGACGGCACGAGAGTAGTATGCTCCCGAAAAGGATGGACGCATATCTATTGCTAGGGCAAAGTCCCCGAGTGACTCCTCGTACTGCCCCAGTCGAGAGAGCGTAATACCCCGATACTGCAATGCTTGCAAGAAGATTGGGTTATAGTCAAGCGATAGCGTAAAGTCAGCCTTTGCCCCATATAGGTCACCAAGGTTATACTTCGCCACCCCACGCAAAAAGTAACCTTCGTACTCCTCTGGTTGGGAATGCAGCAACATATTCAGTGCACTAATAGCGTCGCTATACCTGCCCTGCATAATAAAATCTCGCCCCAAATTATAGAAGTAGGGGCGGTTAAGCTGTCCATAGCTCTTAACCGCCACCATACTTGCTAGAAGTACAAGTAGTATTACAATCTTTTTAAACCTCAATTTTTTTATTGTAGGGGACTTCTAAAAATTGATTTGGTGGATTTGGGATGAGATTTTGAGGTAAGTTTTTGCCGCATTTTCTCTCTAATAGCCCCGCTATTCGAGAGAAAAAAGGTGAAAAATTAACCAAAATATCGCCCAAAGGCATCAAAACTCATTTTTAAAACATCCATATTTACTAGTTAAATTTTAGTAGGGGTCAATTTTTAGAAGTCCCCTGTAGTTTGCTATAATCCTGCAAAAAAATCATTACCCTTATCATCCACAATAATGAATGCTGGGAAATCCTCCACATAAATCTTACGAACAGCCTCCATACCAAGCTCTGCCATATCGACAACCTCTACATTCTTGATAGAGTTCTTTGCCAAGATTGCAGCTGGCCCACCGATTGAACCAAGGTAGAAACCACCATTAGCCTTACAAGCATCCGTTACAGCTTGGCTTCTGTTACCTTTGGCAACCATTACCATCGAGCCTCCAGCCTTCTGGAACTTATCCACATAGCTATCCATACGCCCAGCAGTAGTAGGCCCAAACGAGCCACTAGCCATACCATCTGGAGTCTTAGCAGGCCCTGCATAGTAGACTGGGTGATTCTTGAAGTACTCAGGCATCTCTTCACCACGCTCCAAGCGTTTATTAATCTCAGCGTGAGCAATATCACGTGCCACAATCAGCGTACCCTTTAGCTTCAAGCGAGTCTTAATCGGATATTTAGAGAGTTCAGCACGAACATAGTCCATACCCTTATCTAGGTCAATCTCCACAGGATCACTCATCATAGGAGCTTCCGCTGGTAGGAAACGTGCAGGATTCTTTTCTAGTTGTTCCAAGAAGATACCGTCAGGGGTAATCTTACCCTTGATATTACGGTCTGCCGAGCAGCTCACACCAATTCCCACTGGGCACGATGCAGCGTGACGAGGCAGGCGAATAACCCTAACGTCGTGTACCAAATACTTGCCGCCGAACTGTGCACCAACACCGCTCTCTTGGCAAATCTTCAAGATTTTCTCTTCCCACTCAATATCTCTAAAGGCACGTCCACCCTCATTACCCGATGTTGGAAGATTATCATAGTAGTGCGCCGAAGCTTTCTTAACAGCAGCTAGGTTAGCCTCTGCCGAAGTACCACCAATAACCAATGCCAAGTGATACGGTGGGCAAGCCGATGTACCAAGGTCACTGATTTTGCTCTTAACAAAATTAGTAAGGTTTTCTTCGGTTAGAAGAGCCTTTGTTTGTTGGTAAAGGTAGGTTTTGTTAGCCGATCCACCACCCTTTGTCATAAACAAGAACTTGTAGCAATTACCCTGAGTAGCATAAACGTCAATTTGTGCAGGCAGGTTATTGCCCGAGTTCTTCTCCTCGGTCATAGTGAAAGGCACAACTTGCGAGTAACGCAAATTACGCTTCGCATAAGTTTCATAAATACCCCTTGAAAATTCCTCTGCATCACAGCAACCAGTGTACACATCCTCGCCCTTCTGACCCACTACAATAGCGGTACCAGTATCCTGACACGTTGGTAGTTCACCTTCGGCAGCCACAACTTGGTTAGCAAGCATAGTGTATGCCACAAATTTATCGTTATCCGAAGCCTCGCTATCCTTTAGAATATTAGCGAGTTTTTCGAGGTGCGATGCTCTAAGGTAGAACGACACATCAGCAAAAGCCTCCTGGGCAAGCAGTGCTAGTCCTTCTGGAGCAATTTTAAGGATTTGACGACCGTCGCACTCTAGTGTGCTAACATACTCTTTGGTGAGGAGTCTATACTCAGTCTTCTCAGGCTCAGCTACCTCAAATGGAGCTTGGTATTTGAAACTCATTGTTTTTTTGTTTTTTGTTTTTTTGTAAATAAAAGCGTGTAAATTTAAGAATAATTTTTAACTTTACACTATTAAACGTTAAAAATATAACATACCGTATGTACACAACTGCAATTATCGTGGCTGGAGGACGTGGGGTACGCCTCTGTGACTCAACCCCAAAGCAATTTCTCGAAATTGGTGGAGTGCCAATTCTGATGCGCACTATCGAAGTTTTTGAGGGTCTTGTCGATGAAATTATAGTGGTCTTACCCTCGGAGTTTATTGAGCACTGGGATGCGCTGTGCCAGAGGCATAATTTCAGGGTCAGTCATAGAGTAACAGTGGGTGATAGTGAGCGGTTTAGTTCCGTTAGGCGTGGGTTAGAGTGTGTGAGTGGCTCTACGGAGTTGGTGTTGGTGCACGATGGTGTGCGCCCATTTGTGGATAGCGGACTTATCAGTAGGGTTATAGAGGCAGCAGTGCAGAATGGTGCAGCAGCTCCAGCAGTGCCAGTAACTGATACTCTTAGGTGGATTTCGGGGGGAGGTTTATCACGCTCTCAGGTAATGGCAATGCAGACTCCGCAGGCTTTTAGGTATGATATATTGGAGAAGAGTTATAGGCAGGAGTTCAGTAGTGCTTATACCGATGATGTGTCGGTTGTAGAGGCGGCGGGTTATGGAGTAGAGTTTGTGGAGGGTGATGTTTCTAATTTTAAGATAACGACGCCCTACGATTTGCGTTTAGCTCAGTTGTTAGTCTGTAATACTACAAGCTCATAAAAGGGTCTTTGACCCCCCAGTGGCACCCAAAAAAACTTTAATTATGTAGTCTCTATAATTTAATTCCAACACTAAAACTGCTCCATAAAACGCATATCTCCCTCAAAATACATACGCAAATCCTTAACACCATACTTCAACATCGCTATACGCTCTACTCCCATACCAAAAGCAAAACCAGAATACTCCCTAGAATCAATACCGCAACTGTCCAAAACCGCTGGATCAACCATCCCCGCACCCATAATCTCTAACCAACCTGTGCCCTTACATACAGCGCACCCCTTGCCCCCACACAAATTACACGACACATCAACCTCCGCCGATGGCTCTGTAAACGGAAAATACGAAGGACGCATCCTAATACGAGAATCTGAACCAAAACACTCCTTAGCAAAATACTCAATAGTCTGCTTCAAATCCGCAAAATTCACGCTCCTATCAACATACAACCCCTCAACTTGATGGAAAATACAGTGCGCACGATACGAAATAGCCTCATTACGAAAAACCCTACCTGGACAAATTACCCTAATAGGTGGCTGCTGACTCTCCATAACACGCACCTGAATTGACGAAGTGTGAGTACGTAGCAAAATATCATCCTCCACAAAAAAAGTATCTTGCATATCTCGTGCAGGGTGATTTTCAGGGAAGTTCAGCGCGCCAAAGACGTGCCAATCATCCTCTATTTCAGGGCCATTAGCCGTAACAAATCCAATTCTATGGAAAATATCCAAGATTTCAGCCTTAGCCATAGAGATAGGGTGGCGAGAGCCAACCCTTTCACTAGATGCAGGAAGGGTAAGGTCAATTCCCAGAGCACTACCCTGCTCTTCCCCACTGCTTGCAGACTCGACCGCCTCTTTAAGCTCCACGATACGTCCAGCAGCCAATCCTTTGAGTTCATTGATTGCACGACCATAGAGTTTTTTGTCTTGCGCAGGGAGTGCCGAAAACTCTTCGATAAGAGCGGTCACTGAGCCTTTTCGTCCCAGAAAAGCGATGCGTAGAGCCTCTACTTCCTCAATAGTTGAAGCAGTTGCAGAGAGTATATCTTCACGTAGTTTAGCTACCTTTTGTTCCATAGTAATAAATTTATTAAAATAATTTCCAGCAAAATATGCGTTATTCTGCCCCAAAATTACTAATTTTACGCCAAAATACTCAACCTTTTTTCAAAAAAATCAAAAAAAATGAAACGATCCCTTATATTTCTGCTCATTTTGATGCTGACAATCACTAGCTCAACGGCTCAGCAGGCGGAGCTTACACCCAGTAAAGGTGGTGTAGGATTGGTGTTGTCTGGGGGTGGTGCAAAGGGGTTGTATCACGTTGGGGTGCTGCGTGCCCTAGAAGAAAACGATATTCCAATAGACTATGTATCAGGGGCTTCGATGGGAGCCATCGTGTCGTCACTCTATGCGTCGGGGTGGAGCCCAGAGCGTATGTGGGATTTTTTTGTAACCGACTCGGTGTCGACGTGGCTGACGGGCAAGATTCCTGAGCAGTATTCAGACTACTACCGTCGCTTTGAGCGCACCCCTCAGATGGTCAATATTGATATAATTAGTGACACCACCACTCAAAAGAGTTTTTTTAATATCCCAACTAACCTAATTTCGCCAGACTTAATTGACCTTGCGTTTTTAAAGTTGTTGGGCCCAGCTTCGGCAACTTGTCAGGGGGATTTCAATAACTTGTTTGTACCCTTTAGGTGCGTTGCCTCGAATGTCTATGACAAGGAGTTGGTGACCTTTCGGGATGGATACTTACCCTTTGCGGTGCGTGCTTCAATGACCATTCCGTTGGTCTTCACCCCACTTTCGAGCGAGAGTACCCTACTCTATGACGGGGGGGTGCTCAATAATTTCCCTTACCAGGTATTGGTCGAGGATTTCACGCCAAGCAATCTGATAGGTGTAGCCTGCACAGATAACTACGACAATCCACAGACGGGTGACCTTGCTGCACAAATTATGACCCTTGCCACTGTTCAGACTGACTATAACCTACCTGATAGCACTACCGATATTCGTATTAGGCGTGTGATGCCAGAGTTTGGGCTTTTGGAGTACAATAAGGCGGACAGCATTATGCAGAAGGGTTATGACGATGCTATGGCTCAGATGGAGCATATAAAGGGCACTGTCACGGCTCGTCGCACAAGGGGCGAGGTAGATAGCCTGCGCCGTGAATTTAATAGCACGATACCTGAGCTGACCTTCGATTCAATTATTATTACAGGGATTACCCCTGCTCAGGAGCGTTATGTAAGGGCGCAACTGGGGCTTAAGAGGGTCGATGTCTTTACCTTTGAGTACTTCCACGACAAGTACCTTAAGATGTTGGCTGCGGGAGTCTTTAAGAGCGACTTCCCTACTCTGAGCTATGACCCTACAACGGGCTATTACCAGATCCATCTGAAACTCTCTACCAAGGGTTCGATGAGCTTCTCGCTGGGGGGTAATATCTCATCCTCTACACTGAATCAAGCCTACGCTGCCTTTAACTATAAGCATACCTCTTCGACCTTTTCAACCTACTCTGTGGAGGGTTTCTTGGGGATGACCTATGATGCGCTAAAGCTGAGTGGTAGACACGACCTGTATGGCAATTTCCCGTACTACATCAACTACAACGCAACCTATGAGTATATGAACTACTCAGGGAATAATATGAATGCATACTACAAGAATAAGGATTGGAGGATGCAGAGTAAAGAGACTGCTGCACTGGGGGTAACCTTCTCTCATTCAATATTCAACAGTTCAGCCTTTAAGACAAGCGTGGATCTGGGTTCATCGAGGTACAAGTACTACGAAACGCTACACACTTCGGCTGACAGCCCTTCGCAGAGTGACTTCGCATATCTTAGCATCTCGCCTCAGATTGAGACAAGTTCCATAAACTACCCAATGTATCCTAACGAAGGGGTTCGTCAGACCTTTTCGATGCGCTATGTTGTTGGGGCAAGTAACTATCGCCCTGGGACTAACTCCGACTCCCCTCTCCAAGATAATATAAATAAATGGTGGGCAGAAATTAAGTACTATCGTGAGCACTATATCCCTCTTCTAAAGTGGTTTAATTTGGGCTATCTTGTAGACTTCACCATCTCGAACCACCCTGGTTTCTCAAACGATTTGATGACCTCTATTACTGCCCCACGCTTTGCTCCAACCCCACAGATGCAAACACTCTTTATGACGGAATTTACAGCACAATCCTACCTTGCTGGGGGTGTCACTCCAGTCTTTAACTTCCTAGACAATAAAAAGTTATACCTTAAGACTTATGCCTATATCTTTGTGCCGCAGACTATCTTTACGGATGGGGATACGTTCTATGCCCCAACAATGGAGCTTTTCAATACTTGGGTGAAGTTTGCCTTTGGAGGTTCGCTAGTTTACCAAACCCCAATAGGCCCAGCCTCAGTAACGGTTGCGAAGTACTCGACGGGCCCCAAGAACTGGAACTATGAGTTTAACTTTGGCTACACACTCTTTAGAAATCTCGACCTGTAATATTTATGCTATCTAAACTACTCTCCCAAACGGCCATCTATGGGCTTAGCGCAACGCTCGCTAAGTTCCTGAACTACCTGCTCACACCCTTTTTGACACGGGTGCTCAGCGACGATGTCTACGGTGAGATGTCCTATATTTATGCCATTATTCCCTTTGTGAATGTGCTCTTGACGATGGGTTTTTCGAGCGGATATTTTCGCTTTGCAGGGCGTATGGAGGGTGCTCTAGAGGAGCGTCGGCTCTTTACTACGCTATGGGGTGCGGTGTCACTCTTTGCGCTAGTCTTTAGTGGCTTTGGAGTGCTCTTTTTCCCTTCGGAGCTAACGGTGCTGATGTTTGCGCTGATATTGGTTGATAATGTGGCTGCAATGCCCCTTTCGCTGCTACGCCAGCAGGGCAAGGCACTCTACTATACGGTGGTGAACGTGAGCGGTGTGGTGGTAAATGTAGCACTGTGTTACTATTTTTATACTAATATCGAGGGTGCAGCGCAAAGCCCAAAGTGGGTGCTATTAGCCAATCTTGGAGCGAGCAGTTTGAGCCTTGTGATGCTACTGCCCCCTGCCCTTAAGATGGCGTGCCGTGGGGTGAGCCTAAAGATTCTACGCACTGTCGGGAGCTATAGCATACCACTAATGGTAGCAGGCGTTATGGGTGTAGCAAGCGACTTTATAGACAGGCAGATGCTACGCTGGATACTCCCCCAAGATATTGCCCTGAGCGAACTAGGCATCTACTCTGCCGTAGCAAAGATTGCCGCACTGATGGTGATATTCCGCCAAATCTACACCCTTGGAGCAGAACCATTCTTCTTGCAACAGTTCCAAAAAGACGATTTTAAACGGTTAAATGCCGCTGCTCTTAAGTATTTTTTGTGCATTGGGATAGTAATATTTTTGTGCCTAACGCTCTTTAGCGACCTGTTTGGGTTGATACTTGGTGCAGATTTTAGAGAGGGGATGAATGTGCTGCCGATACTACTCTTCTCGAATCTACTGGCAGGAGTGCTCGTAAATCTCTCTTTTTGGTACAAAGTGGCAAATAAAACCAGCTTCGCAATCGTTGTTACTGTAGTGGGGATAGTGATTTCAGTAGCACTCAACTTGCTGTGCATACCGCTGTGGGGCTACACTGGGGCTGCGTGGGCACGACTCTCTGCAATGGTGGTAATGGTGGTGCTATCCTACGTTTTAGGACAGCGATACTACCCTATCCGCTATGAAATCAAAGCAATGAGCCTGTACCTTGGTATCGGTCTGGGGATTTTTGCCCTTGGCTATGCCACCGAACTACTACAACACAATTTTGTGCGTTGGGGCTGCAACTTAGTGCTACTTACACTTTTTTGTAGTATCTTTGTACGAAAAGAAAAACTATTTAAATTATTTAAATGAAAGTAAAGATTATAAACAACTCGCAACACCCCCTGCCTGCCTACGAAACATTGGGAGCAGCTGGGATGGATCTTCGTGCTTCCCTCACTGAAAGCGTAACACTTAAAGCTGGTCAAAGGGCTATGATTCCTACTGGACTCTATGTTGAAATTCCACAAGGCTACGAAATGCAGGTGCGCCCTCGTAGCGGTCTGGCTGCAAAATTTGGGGTTACTGTGCTTAATTCCCCAGGGACTATTGACTCGGACTATCGTGGCGAAATTCGTGTAATTTTGCTTAATACCTCTGCCGAAGATTTTGTGATTAATAATGGCGAGAGAATTGCCCAAGCTGTGGTAGCTCGCTATGAAATGGTGGAGTGGAGTAGTGTGGAGGAGCTTTCCGATACATCTCGCTCTAGCGGTGGATTTGGCTCAACAGGCAAGTAAAGTATATGGGGATGAAAAGGTTTTTAGTGGTAGTTTTTTTGGTGGGACTGCTTTCAGTGGGGAAGAGTAGTGCGCAGCAGCATTTAGTGGATCGTGATTCGCTATTCTATAGCACTGTGGAGGCTATGTTGCTTGGCAGTGTGGATGATACGGAAACTATGCTAAAGCTCAACCAAATTGTACAAGAGGACTCTACCTACGCCCCTGCATACTACTACCTCAGCAAAATTGCAATGCAGGAGCGTGACCTAAGTGCTGCTCGTAGCTATATTGATAGAGCATTGAGCCTCGATTCACTTAGCTTTGATTACCGTGAGGCACTCTTTTATATTGCCTCCTCGCAAAACGATATTACAACTACTATTGAGTGCCTAAAGAGCTTTATTGAGGAGTATCCAAATGAGCCTTATTATGTGATTATACTTGCTCAGATTTATGGAGATTTGGGTAACCGCAACCAAGCATTGGCACTCTGTTCGCTCTATGAGGAACGCTATGGGCTTAACTTCGATATTGTCGATTTGATGCGTAGGTTATACCTTGTATCCGAGGACTATTTCCTTGCTCTTGGGCTAATGATGCGTGCTGTAGGGAGCGATCCTGATAACATCACCTATCGCCTTCTGTACGCTGAAATTGCTGTGGGAGTAGGCGAAAATGCTACTGCCGAGAACCAGTATCGCCAGGTGGTCAAACGTGACCCAAGTAACCTTGATGCACTGCTCGGGCTGGCAGGATTGTACCAACGTGCACGGATGGTTCCTCAATTTATCGCTACCCTGCAACCAATCTTCTCGAACCCTAATTTCCCGCTCGAAAGTAAGATAAAGATTTTCGAAGAGAGCTTCTTTACACCTGATATTTACCAAGGTAATTACTATACCATTTCGGCTCTGATGACAACCCTGCGCTTTGTGGACTCCTCGAATGAGGAACTCCAACTGCTTAACGGCCGTTTTTTGAGCTATACAGGCGATCTGGAAGGCTCTGCTGAGATTTATGAGCAGATGCTCGCCCAGAACCCTAAAGAGCCAAATAAAGTGGCTCTGGAGCGATTAATTGATATTAATCTCTTCCAAGAGATGCCGCAAGAGGCTCTCCACTATGCAAAGATAGGCAAGAAGCACTACGATGACCAAAGTTTCGTGCTCTCTGAGATCATTGCGCACTCCAACAGTGGCGATATTTCTAAGGCGTGTCGACTAATTGACAAGGCGGCTCGCACGGCTAAGAGTGACTCTATAGCCTCGGAGCTATACGGTATGAAGGGCGATTTGCTCCATTCCTCAGGCAATGAGACCAACGCATTTAAAGCCTACGAAGTTGCACTAAAATACAACCCCTACAATACACTGGTGCTTAATAACTATGGCTACTTTCTGGCTCTTACGGGGCAGAGATTACAGGATGCCCTAGCTATGACATCACGTGCTAATAAACTCGAACTCGATAACCCTACCTACCTTGATAGTCAGGCGTGGGTGCTCTTTCTGATGGGAAGACTCACCGAGGCGCAAACCATTATGAGGCGTGTAATTGCCCTAGATAATGACCCCTCGGGAGATGTGCTGATGCACTATGGAGATATACTCTATGCCCTTGGTGATGACTTTATGTCAAAAAGTTACTGGAAACGTGCCCTCAAAGCTGGTGCAGATACCCAAGAAATTGAAGAACGCTTGCTACGCCCAAAGGCGCAAGCTCCCCTGGAGGAATAGAACAATGAATTATAGATGGAAAATATCAATGGTCGTGACGCTGCTACTCTTTGGCAGTGCCACACTCTTTGGACAATCACCATCGCTTGAGGGACTGAGAAGTGAACGAGAGAAGGCAGAGCGTGAAATCGAACGCCTTGATGCGGAACTCTTAAAGCTCAAAAGCTCTAATGATGACCTCTCGGGGCAACTCAATATCTTTACTCAAAGGCTCACACAACGTAATAAAGTGCTATCTTCGATTAATAATCAGATTAAAATACTCGACAATAAAGAGGCGAAACAGAGCCGTGAGGCAACTCGCTATAGTCAAGAAATTCAGGATATTAGAACCCTCTATAATAGCAATCTAGAGATGCTCTATCTCCTAGAGCTACGACTCGAAGAGCGTGGAGCACTGCTGCTGAGTGATTCGCTACGCCAACGAAAATTATACTACGAACACCTCAGTCATATTATGTTAAATAGACTGAGTGAAAAGAATCGTGAGGTAGACTCCCTGCACGGTGCTATTGGGGTGGAGATTCGCCAAATTCTGGAGCATCGAGAGGAGCTGGTAGAGCTTAAGCGTGAGGAGTCTGTTGCAGTTGAGCAGATTCAAGGCGAACGTGCAAAGATTGAGGCTCTTCGCTCTGAGCTTGGGCTTAAGAGTAGTGGTCTTTTGGCTGAAAAGGATAAACAACAAAAGGCAATAGATGAACTTCAACAGCAGATACAAGCAATTATCGAGGCTGAGATGAAGCAAAATAGCAGTACACAACTTCTCGATATTGGCGGCACGTCCTCTTCGTTCGAGAGGCTGAAGGGAACTATGATTTCGCCTATGATGGGAGCAAAGGTGGTGGACATCTATGGCATCCATAACCATCCTAGCCAAAGTGGCATCAAGGTCGATAATAAGGGTGTGAACCTTCAGGGTCTGGCTGGTGGAACGGTTAGGGTAGTGGCGTCTGGCGAGGTTCGCAAGATTTTTAATGTTGGAGGGATGGGCACCTCGGTGCTTGTTCGCCACGGGCAGTACCTTACGGTCTATAGCTCGCTCGATGTTGTTTCCGTTAAGGTTGGCGACAAAGTGATGCAGGGTCAAAATATCGGCAAGGTCTCAACCAACGGTTTGCTCCATTTTGAAATCTGGCACGAAACGCAAACTGAAAATCCAACACATTGGATAAAATTTTAAGAGAAAATTCTATTTAACATAATGAAAGCGAAATTATGGCAATAAATTTTGTAACGATTGATAGTGGTAGGCAACTAAAGGATTCACGAAAGCTTCGAGAGTGGCTTTCTGGGGTAGTTGAGAGTGAGGATTGGCAGCTTGGCGAGGTTACAATCGCCTTATGCTCAGATAGTTATATGATTCAAGAGAATACCGCATACCTCGGTCACACCTATGCTACGGATATACTAACTTTTTCCTACAACGAGGGCGAAATTCTCTCTGGTGATATACTTATATCGACCGATACGGTTGCAAGTAATGCCAAGGAGTATGGTGTGAGCTATCAGGTGGAGCTGCAAAGAGTGATGGTGCACGGCATCCTGCATTTGGTCGGATACGATGATATGTGCGACCAAGATAGGGTAGTGATGCGCAGTATGGAAGATAAATATTTGGGGGTATTCCCCGTGTAAAACTTATGAAATTTAATTACGATATAATTGTAGTAGGTGGCGGACACGCTGGGTGCGAAGCGGCTGTTGCGGCAGCTCGCCTTGGTGCGTCGACTCTACTAGTGACGATGGATATGGAAAAGCTTGCGGCAATGTCCTGCAACCCAGCTATTGGCGGTGTTGCAAAGGGGCAGATTGTTCGTGAGATTGATGCACTGGGGGGTATGATGGGGGTTGTTACAGACCTTTCCACCATCCAATTTAGGATGCTGGGTCGCTCAAAAGGTCCTGCAATGTGGTCGCCTCGTGCGCAGTGTGATAGGCACAGGTACTGTGATGAGTGGCGCAAGGTGGTCGATAATACTGATAATCTATCAGTTTGGCAAGATAGCGTGGCGGATGTTATCTGTGAGGATGGCGTTATTAAGGGGGTGAGAACCCTTCTTGGAGTCACCTTTCTAGCTAGTGCTGTTGTGCTTACTTGTGGCACCTTTTTGAGTGGTCTGATGCACGTCGGCGAGCACTCTACACCAGGAGGTAGGGCAGGCGATAGCGCATCCTATGGCATCACACAAGCCCTTAAAAACCTCGGCTTTCAGGCCGATCGAATGAAGACAGGCACACCTGTTCGCATTGATTCTCGCACCATTGATTTTTCGGTAATGGAGCCTCAAAGTGGGGATAGCGAACCTTCGAAATTTTCGTTTTTGGAGAGTTCTAAGGCGGTGGAGCATCAACTTCCCTGCTATTTGGTCTACACCTCTAGCGAGGTGCACGATATTCTCAGGACTGGTTTCTCACGCTCGCCACTTTTGACGGGTGTTATTAAGGGCATTGGACCTCGTTATTGCCCTAGTATTGAGGATAAACTAAGGACTTTTTCAGAGAAAGACTCCCACCAATTATTCCTAGAGCCAGAGAGCCTTTCGACAAATGAATATTACCTGAATGGGTTCTCGTCATCCTTGCCTTTAGAGGTTCAGGTGGCGGCATTAAACACCATTAAAGGTCTTGAAAATGCACAGATTTACCGTGCTGGCTATGCCATTGAGTATGACTTTTTCCCACCAACGCAGCTGCGCCATACCCTTGAAACAAAGCTAATTGAGGGGTTGTATTTTGCTGGTCAGATTAATGGTACTACGGGTTATGAGGAGGCAGCTGCACAGGGTCTTTTGGCGGCTATAAATGCCGTATTGAAGATTCGTGGCGAGCAGGCTTTGGTTCTGGGTCGTGATGAGTCATATATTGGCGTTTTGATAGATGATTTGGTGACAAAGGGAGTGGACGAACCCTACCGTATGTTTACTTCACGGGCGGAATATCGCATACTTTTGCGTCAGGACAATGCCGAGGAGCGTTTAACTCCAGCTGGCAGAAGGGTAGGGTTGGTTGATGATATTCGTTGGGCGGAGTACTCTAAACGCTCCAGTGAACGTGAGCTTTTAATGGCATTTATTCGTAAAAATAGTGTTATTCCAGAGCAGGTTGCCTCATATTTGGCGCAACTCGGGCAGTCTAATATCACGCAAAAGCGTCCAATTATTGATGTTTTGGTAAGAAATGGGATAGAGTTATCGACGCTGCGCTGCCACATTGAGCCATTAGATTCCTTTATAATTGAGCATAATATTTCAGCCGACGCAATAAGTTCTATCGAGATACTTGTGAAATATGGCGGTTACATTGAGCGTGAGCGTGCCAATGCCGACAAGCTGCATCGCTTGGAGGGATTGAGAATTCCTGACACTTTTGACTTTAATTCTTTGGAGTCACTCTCCATAGAGTCTCGTCAGAAGTTGACTAAAATTCGCCCTCAGACCATTGGTCAAGCCTCTCGCATACCAGGTGTTTCGCCTGCTGATATTAGTGTAATGTTAATCTATTTTGGAAGATAACCCTTAGAGTGTTCCACGTGGAACACTCTAGTTTAAATACTTGATAATGAGAAGATTGATAGAAAATAAAGACTTGGGGCTTAATCTCGATAGTGCCTTGAACAGAGCTATTTTACCCTCGCTGCGAAGACTTTTCGGAGTGAATAAAATCAATGCACTCTATGAAAAATGCGACACGCAAACCGGTGCACACAATTTTATAAAATCGCTACTGGGTGAGCTTCACGTAAATATTAATCGTAGGGGCGAGAGCCTAGAAGATTCACTTGGGAGTGACGGGGCTGTTATTGTTGTTGCGAACTACTCGCAGGGCATTCTCGATGCACTTATACTTCTCGATTCTCTGCTCGATGTTCGTAGTGATGTTAAGATTTTAGTTCCTAGATTTCTTGAAAAGGTCGAACCGCTAAAAGAACTGTTTATCTTCTCTGGGGTGAATGCTACTCGTCAGATTGTCAGGCATCTAAATGCAGGGGGAGTGATTGTTAATTTTCCTAGCATTGGCGTGTTACATCCCAAAACTGAACTTTTGGGCACTCATTTTCCTAATTGGGATAGGGGTATTTTTAAAATCGCCGAGCACCTTTGCGTGCCAATTCTTCCTATTGTCGTCTATAAAACCAACAGCTCACCATACTTTTTATTAAAGAGACTTGAACCTGCGCTCGCCAATACACGATTATTATTGGAGCTGCTGAATAAGCACTCCAGTGAACAGCTTCTTCTGGTTGGTAGAGCCATTCAAAGCCACAATGCAACGCCAAATCAGCTTGCCGAGCTATCACGTATTTCCCTGGCTTTTAGTTATTTAGATGCTGCTGATTTCGATACGTTTGAATCTTTGCGCTCCGAAGAGCTTGCTCCCACAGAGCTTAAAATCTCACAAAAAGATGCTCTAAAAGAGGTGAATCGTAGTGAGAGTTTTTATACCCTGTACTTTAAATATCCTGAGAAAAAGCCATTTTTGGTTGTTTTTGATGCAATTTCTTCCGCACCGCTCTATTCGGTAACGCTTTGCAACCTTTTGGAGTCTGCGAACCTATTTGGCGAGGAGGGGTGTGATTATTACGATATTTTTGAGATTTCGCACAAGCTTCCGCCAGAAAAAGCTAATATTTTAGAGCTAGGGGAGTTTGTTTCGCACAGCGAGGACTTTAAGTCGGTTGCTGCTCAGAGGCAGTTGATGGCTGCGGTTCTTGATGTTTTTAGCGCCTCAGAGGAGTCCTATCTGCTTACGCTCTCCACTGTTAGTAATGAGCAGAGCACAAAAGTACGCAATATTTTGGCTGACTACACCCTCAAAAATTACTTGGACAAGCGCACCTCTCGATACGTTCTGCCTCGTGTCTCTGTAAAGCACGCAATTTCAAATGTTATTGCATCGAGATTAAGCCACAGAATTGTCAATACTCGCAAGTATTTTCTCTATTTTATGCACGATACAGAGTCGAGCAACGAGGTTTTCACTACTGATTTCAAGCTCAAAGTTAGGCTTTCAGGCAAGGTACTCGGTCTAGGATTACACCCTACAACCTTAAAACCCACCTCCCTAATTTTAATTAACAAAGGGGACTTCTAAAAATTGACCCCACAAAAATTTAACAAATAAAAATGGATGTAAAGAAATTGATTTTGTTGCCTTTGGGCGGTATTTTGGTTGATTTTCCACCTTTTTTCGGTCGAATAGCCCGCTATTAGACAAAAAATGCGGCAAAAACTCACCTCAAAATCTCATCCCAAATTCACCAAATCAATTTTTAGAAGTCCCCTAAAAATGATGTTCCACGTGGAACACAGCAATAATAAAGAATGAAAAGAATACTACTGATTGATACCTCGGAAGCAAAATGCTCGGTGGCAATGACTGAAAATGAGACGATTATAGCGGAAATTTCTAGCGGCGATGGTGCGCAACAAGCAAGCGCAAAAAGCGACCATAGCGAAAAACTTGCGCTCTATATTGATGAAATTATCAGGAAATGTGGCAGCTTCGATGCCGTCGCTGTCAACGTTGGACCAGGCTCATATACAGGACTTAGAATCGGACTCTCTACCGCTAAAGGGCTATGTTACGGGGGGAATAAACCACTCATTGCCGTCGATTCGCTTACTGCACTTGCGCAAGGTACGATTGCGCAATGTCCTGATATTCAGCAAGATAATATTCTACTACCAATGATTGATGCTAGAAGGATGGAGGTGTACTGTGCCGAATATAACGCCTGCGGAGTGCAATTAACTGATGTTCAGCCGCTTATTGTGGATAATAATACTAATTTTGACACCTCTAAAAATTATTACATATTCGGGAGCGGTGCTTCTAAATGCATCAAACAGCTCTTGGATAACGGTCTTAACGTTACCCATCTAGAGATAGAAGAGAGTGCCGCCAATATGGCGAAAATTGCACAAAAACGCCTCTCTGAGGGACTGACGGAGGACGTAGCATATATAGAGCCATTCTATCTTAAAGAGTGGCAGCCAGCTGTGCCTTGCACTCCAAAAAATAGAAATATGCTAGAAACTAGTAAGTAAAAGCCATACAACTCATTGTACGATTGATAAGTATGGAATTACGACTGGTTTTTAGCACATAAAAAAAGGGAAGAGAAACTATCTCTCCCCCCCTGTGTGACACCGACAGGATTCAAACCTGTAACCTTCTGATCCGTAGTCAGATGCTCTATTCAGTTGAGCTACGGTGCCTTATTGTGGGTGCAAAGATATGCAAAATATTTTACCCCACCAAATTTTTTATTGTGTTTCTGTAAAAATTTTATAATTACTAGAACCTAAAGCTAAAGGTTAACAGTACGTTATGATAATTATTTTGTTGGAAAATTGCTTCCTCAGAGGCAATCGTACTACCTGCACCATAGATTATTGGTGTTCCTGCACTACTATTAAAGCCTGTGTCATAAGAGCTAGTGGTCACATAATCAAAGTACTTTGATGGCAGCGAAGTGTAGCCAGTGTAGACATACGCCAGATCAATATTGAAGTAGCCCGAACGATAGCCAAGACCTCCAGTGTATCTGGTGATGGCGCCGTAGTCGCTCATCAGAGCGTCATCCACATAGTTCGACGCAATATCTTGGTAAGGCGAGGTGCTGTAGTTGTAGCCTGCTCTTAGGTAGAATTGCGAAACGGGCATAACCTCTACTCCGACCTTAAAGTTATTAACCATTCTGTAGTAGTTGTTGATCATACCATTAAGGTCAACATCCCCAGTTCTAGAGGTATATTGCGATGTATTAGGGAGGTTGTCAATATCATTAGACAGGGTGCTTTCTCTCCATCCGTAAGTATTAATGGTAGTGTTATACGCCATAGAGTTGTACCACGTAGCCTCGTAGTCGAATGAAACGATTGCTATGCCACCGATTGCTGCTGAGACTCCTGTCAGCAGTCGTGAAGGTGTTTGCATATTATACTCTTGCCATAGGTCAATAGTTGAGGCGTAGTTATTAGTGCCGTCACAGAAGAGAGCCTCCATATCGCCATAGCTAGTCTCACGAACGCTCAACCAAGTTGGAGAGTGGTATGCAACACCGACTCTAAGCCACGGCAGAGGGCGTGCAATAGCACCAAGTTTAAGATTAAACCCTACCCCAGTAAGGTTGAGTCTATTGCCAAGAACGAGGTCGTCGAGTGCGCCAGTGGTATATTCATCTACAACGTTGGTTTCTCTATAGAGTGAACTTTGGTTATAGGTGAGTGACTGCACGCCGAGTGTTCCCCCAAAGTAGAACTTATTGTTGAGGTTGTAGCCCATACTAACCACAAATTCCGTAAGGTTTCCAGTGGTGGTATTAGTGTATCTCGATGCAATCATATCATCATAATCCACTACTCCCCACACGCCATAGTCGTCAGAGCTATTAGGGTTTACGATATAGTTGTCATACGCCATCAGTGCGTTCCACTGCACAGGGTTCAAATCGTAGTAGCTATCAGAGGAGATGCCATTCATTTGGTCAGCCCAGATTCGGGTACGAGAGTTGAATTGCTCGGCATTGCCCAGAGATGATGACTGAGAGTTGTAGTTAGCAATAGTATTGATACCCACGCCAATAGTAACGTTGCCATCAATAAAGACCCCAGCTATGTTTGGCACAACGAAGCGAGTGTTTCCGTCGCTCATATTATTGTCGCCCCCATAGTTGGTTTTGGCATTAGCGATATTAAGCCCCATAGTCATACCGATTTCGGCAGTACTGTACATAGCCATCCCCGCAGGGTTAATGCTCATAGTGCTCATATCTGCCCCAAGCGAGGTGAATGCGCCCCCCATACCAGCACTTCTGGCGGTGATGCCAGTAAAGTTGAAGTTCGAAATATCATAGAGTTCCGAGCTTGTTTGTCCAAAAGAGGTGAGCACTCCCACTGAGAGGAGTGCTGTAATGATTAGTCTTTTCATAATTTTAGAAGTCCCTATAAAATTAACTATCTAGAGCGTCCGCTTGATGCTCTTCCCGACGAAGTTGCTCGACTCACGCCCGTTGTTGTAGAGCGGTTTACAGTATTGCTATTGAAGTTAGTTCTATTGTTGGTCGTTGTGTTGCGGTTAGTTACCGAACTATTGTTGTTATTAGTTTGGTTACGGTTTATGGTCGTTTCTCTATTCGAATTGTTGTATAGGTTGTTGTTTCTTTCCACCGTATTTAGTTCGCTAGAGGCTCTGTTGGTTTGCGTACGATTATTGTTTACGACATTGCTGCTGTTTTCATTGCGACGGCTAAGTTGTGTAGAACCAACTCCTGTGCCACTTTTAAAGTTATCAGCAACACCACCTACCGAGGTAAGTCTTCTAGAGCTGTTAACACCCTCTGGTGCAGCATTAGTTGAGTTGCGACGGCTACTTGCCATACCATTTACAGTATTTGCGCCATTAGGTCTAGCCACAGTGCTTCCCGTAGCTCTAGTTGAAGCAGTCATTCCACGACTTCCGCCCAATCCGCCAGTTCCGCCAGAGCGAGTCACCCCACCTCTGTTGTTACCAAGGTAGGCATTATTGTGACCACCGTGTCCGTGTCCTGGCATAAAGCCTGGTCTATAATTAGGTCTATAGCCTGGCCAATATCCAGCCCAGTGTGCTCCATAGAATCCTCCATAGTATCCTCCATAGTATCCAGGCCAGTATGATCCATAGAATCCTCCATAGTATCCAAACCAAGGTCTATAGCTGTAGAAACCCCAAGGGTTGTAGAAGTTAGAGCCCCAGTAGTATCCATCCCATCCCCAGTACGAATAGCCCCAATTCCACGGGTCATAGTCTACATAGATATTGATGTTAGTGTCACCATTGCTATTGTCATAGGATGTGTCCATAGTGTAGTTAACTCCGCTGCCAAACAGCTCGTTAACAACATTGTCAGCATAGGCAGCCACCCCTGCTGTAGCATCATCGCCCGTAAAGAGCGAGGTGATATAGATAGGTTCTACCCACATTTCATTACCCACCACTACGATATTGTAGAGGTTTTGGTCGTATCGTTGTTCGAGTATCATTTGATACTGTTGCATTATGTCCCAATAAGCTTGGTCCATACCCTCAGAAGTGCGCATCGCAGAGAGACGACGTGCTAGAGCATCCTCATAACTAGTGATTAGCTCTTCATTGGAAACTCTGTCAAGCTCTGCTGCGCTGACCCCATAGTTATCAACTCTACCCGATGTAATCTCTGCCGAGGCAGCTACGGTTTGATAAGTTGAAGAATGTGCGGTCTGCGTTCTCTTAGAAGTTCCTGCGTACAGGTCATCCACCCACTGTGCATTTGCGGTACTTGCTACAAGTACAAGTGCAAATAAAATTAGATTCCGTTTCATCTTGTTTAATTTATATTAATTTGATACCTCTGGCAATAATTAAGCCATAAAAGCCATCAAAAGTTTAGACAAAGATACGATTTTTTTCAGAAAATTCCTATCTTTGCACTCTGATTATCAAAAAAAAGAACAAAAAACTATGGCAAAGGAGCTTAAGGAACTCACAATACGTGAGGACGATTACAGTAAATGGTATAATGATTTAGTAGTAAAGGCTGGGCTGGCTGAAAACTCGGCAGTTAGAGGATGTATGGTTATCAAACCGTACGGGTATGCTATCTGGGAGAAGATGCAACGTGTGCTCGATGATAAATTTAAAGCAACGGGTGTCGAAAATGCTTACTTCCCACTCTTTATCCCTAAGAGCTTCTTCTCGAAGGAGGCTTCGCACGTTGAGGGTTTTGCTAAGGAGTGCGCTGTGGTTACTCACTACCGCCTGATGAACGACCCTGATGGTAATGGCGTTGTGGTTGACCCTAATGCTAAACTCGAAGAGGAACTTATCGTGCGCCCAACCTCGGAAACCATTATCTGGAATACATATAAAAACTGGATTCAATCATATCGTGACCTTCCGATTCTTTGTAACCAATGGGCTAATGTGGTGCGCTGGGAGATGCGTACTAGACTCTTTTTGCGTACGGCTGAGTTCTTGTGGCAAGAGGGTCACACGGCTCACGCTACCAAGGATGAGGCTATGGCGGAGGCTGAAAAGATGATTGGTGTGTATCGTGACTTTGCTCAAGACTATATGGCAGTGCCAGTGGTTGTGGGTAGAAAGAGCGATAGCGAGAGGTTTGCTGGTGCAGATGAAACCTTTACTATTGAGGCTTTGATGCAGGATGGCAAGGCATTGCAGAGTGGTACTTCGCACTTCTTGGCGCAGAATTTCGCTAAGGCATTTGATGTTACCTTTATGAACAAAGAGGGTGTTGAGGAGTATGTGTGGGCAACTTCGTGGGGTGTGTCGACTAGGCTTATGGGTGCACTTATTATGGCGCACTCCGATAATAATGGTTTGGTACTTCCTCCGCAGCTTGCGCCTATTCAGGTGGTGTTGATTCCTATTTATAAGGGTGAGGAGCAACTGGCTGATACTACTGCTCGCCTCGAAAAAATTGCAGAGAGTCTACGTGCTCGTGGCATTTCGGTTAAGGTGGATAGTCGTGATAATTTGCGTGTAGGCTTTAAGTTTGCAGAGTGGGAGCTTAAGGGTGTGCCGGTGCGTATGGCAATGGGGCAGCGTGATATTGAGAATGGAGTGATTGAGGTTGCTCGTCGTGATATGCTCTCTAAGGAGAGTGTTTCTATTGAGGGGATTGATAGTTATGTTGAGAAATTGCTAGAGGATATTCAAAATAATATTTTCCAAAAGGCTTTGGATTATAGAGCATCAATGACAACAGAGGTTGATAGTTATGAAGAGTTTAAGAGTGTATTGGAAGAGAAGGGTGGATTTATTTCGGCGCATTGGGATGGTTCAGCTGAGGTTGAGGAGCAGATTAAGGCGGAGACGAAGGCGACGATTCGTTGTATTCCAGTAGATTCTAAGGATGAGCAGGGGGTTTGTATTGTGAGTGGAAGACCAAGTTCACGCAGGGTGTTATTTGCTAAGTCGTATTAGTGGTATGTTGCTTAGGGGGGCGGGGCGCAGGACTTTATGTTTTGCGCCTTTTTTTGTTCTATTGTATTGCTTTAGCTTGTAGTATTACGAACTAAGTAATGAAAGTTTTTTGGTTCTTTTGTTCACAAAAGAACGATGGAATCAGTCCGCTAGAGCAATAGCAAGGCGAATGCCTTGCCTAAAAATCAAAAGACAAAAATCTTTCGGTTGTACAACCGAAAGCTAGAGCAGACAATTCAGTACGGGTCATTGCTTTAGTTAGAGCTTGTAGTATTACAGACTAAATAAAGAAAGTTTTTTGGTTCTTTTGTTCACAAAAGAACGATGGAATCAGTCCGCTAGAGCAATAGCAAGGCGAATGCCTTGCCTAAAAATCAAAAAACAAAAATCTTTCGGTTGTACAACCGAAAGCTAGAGCAGCAATCTGCACGGGTTATTGTTCTATTGTATTGTTATACTACAAGCTATAACAAACTTTGGTCATCTGTTGTGATTTATGTTATAGCAACCCTATAACCTCTAGCAACCTCGCCTCAGCTGACGCCATACACCCAAAAAACTTGCCCCCTGCTGCCTTAATATGACCCCCTCCATTAAAATGCTCCCGTGCCATCGCATTGACATCAATATCACACCCAGCCTCAGAACGTAACGATAACTTAATGTACTCCTTTGTCTCTATCAACAATGCCGCAAAACATATCCCCTTAATACTCATCGCCATATTCACAACCCCTTCAGTATCCCCAATCTGATAGTCAAACCTATCCTTCTCCTCCTGAGTCAAGGTTATATAAGCTGCGCCACGCTCTGGGAGTACCCTCATCTTCTCGCTAAGCAAATACCCCACCATCTTTAATCGACTCTGGCTCTGAGAATTATAAATCTTATTATTGATACCCACCAGATCAATCCCCGTACTGCTCAACACTGCAAGACTCTCATAAAGCTCTCTATCAAGATTGCCGAACATAAAGCCACCCGTATCAGTATTCATCCCCAAGTAGAGTGCCGAGGCAATCTCCACGGTCAGCTCAACACCCAGCGCCAAGAGTACTTTAAATGTCAGTAGCGAGGCTGAGGAACTATCCACACAGTGGAACAATAGGTCATATTTCGGAGGGCTTTGGTGGTGGTCAATCAAAATACGAGGGGCAAAGATATTGCGCTCAATTGCTTCCCCCATCTTCTCTAGACGCTTTACATCATTAAAGTCAACCATTATGAGCAGATCGGCTGCCGCAAGAAACGCAGTATACTCCTTAGTACCACTAGCAAAGACCTCCACATCACGCCCCATATCTACAAAGTCAAAGTGCGAGGGCATATCATTAGGCACAATAAAGCGCACATCTTTCAGGGGGTCGAGCTGCCTGAGAGCCTTGGTCATTGCCAGCCCTGAGCCAATGGCATCTCCATCGGGATTAGTGTGTGAAACCACTGCAATACGCTGTGCAGCAGAAAAAAGTGAAAAAAACTTCTGAATTTTTTCGTCGTTTATAATATTTTTCATATATTTGTGGTAAGTGGGGGTAGTTAAGGTTTCGATATTACTGTTATGGCAACAAAGGTAAACATTTTTCGCCGAATTTGGCTATTTTATTACGAAGGATTTCGCTCAATGACCCTCGGCAGAACGCTCTGGGCAATCATACTAATAAAACTCTTTGTTATGTTTGCAGTACTAAAGATTTTCTTTTTTCCATCATTTCTAGGGGATAAGGATGAGCAACAGAAATCTGACTTTGTATCAAACGAGCTTATAGAACGTAAAAAATAATACTATTATGAATGAATTTACTGCTACCGTTGATTGGAGTAGGGCGATGTTTGCCCTTACTGCCATTTACCACTACCTCTTTGTACCGCTGACACTGGGGCTAGGATTTATCATTGCCTTTATGGAGACCAAGTATGTGCGCTCGGGCGATGATCGTTACAAAAAACTTGTGAAATTCTGGATGAAACTCTTTGGGGTAAACTTCGCTATCGGGGTTGCAACGGGGCTGATACTAGAGTTTGAGTTTGGTACTAACTGGAGTAACTATTCATACTTTGTGGGTGATATCTTCGGTGCGCCACTAGCCATTGAGGGTATCTTCGCATTCTTTATGGAGAGTACCTTTATTGCCATTATGTTCTTCGGGTGGAACAAAGTTGGACGGAAGACCCACCTTACTGCAACGTGGCTGACTGCCATTGGTGCATCACTTTCGGCACTGTGGATATTGGTGGCAAACGCTTGGATGCAAAACCCTGTGGGAATGGAATTTAACCCTGCTACAGCTCGTAACGAGATGGTGGATTTTTGGGCAATACTCTTCTCGCCTACGGCTATAAACAAATTTACACATACTGTTACATCAGCATTTATGCTCTCGGGTATGTTTGTAGTGGGCGTGTCGGCTTGGTTTATGTTAAAGGGTCGTGAAAAGTGGTTTGCACGCACCTCGATGAGGTATGGTGCAATATTTGGCATACTCAGCTCGCTGCTAGTAATGTTTACGGGTGATGGCTCGGCAGTGCAGGTTGCAAATACTCAACCTATGAAACTTGCTGCTATGGAGGCGCACTACGATGGATGTCAGGGTGCACCACTCTCAATAGTTCCTGGTCTTGAAATCCCCGCAGGGCTTTCGATGTTGAGCTACCGTGATGCTGACTCTTATGTAGAGGGTATTAATAATATGGTGGCGGATGCTCCACAGAGGATGGAGGCTGGGCGCATTGCCATTGATAAGTTTGCCGAGTATAAGGATGCACAACGTCGTGGGGATAGTGTGGCGATGAATCAGATTGCTGCACTCTTTAAGGATGAGGACTTTAAGAGAGATTACTTTGCGAACCTTGGGTATGGTTACCTAAGCTCGCCAGAGGATATAGTGCCTCCAGTGGGGCTAATCTATTGGAGCTTTAGAACTATGATAGGGCTTGGAATGTGGATGATGCTGCTCTTTATATTGGCTCTGTGGTATCACCGTGGTGGCAGAATTGGCAAAGTGCCTCGTTTGGTGCTAATTGCTATGCTCTATTCAATCCCACTAGCCTATATCGCCTCGCAAGCAGGCTGGGTAGTTGCCGAAGTTGGTCGCCAACCGTGGACTATCCAAGGGCTGTTGCCAACCGTGGCTGCTGTGTCGAGAATAGAATCCTCGTCGGTGGAGCTGACCTTCTGGATCTTTGCCGTACTCTTTACTGTGATGCTTATTGCTGAAATTACAATTCTTTCAAAACAAATTAAAAAGGGGCCTCATATCGAGGAATAGATTATGGACTATATATTTCTTCAACACTATTGGTGGGCAATTATTTCGTTGCTAGCGGCACTTCTTGTATTTTTGATGTTTGTGCAGGGCGGTCAATCACTCCTTGGCACTGTAACACGCACCGATAACCAGCGCAAAATGGTTATCAATAGCCTTGGGCGTAAGTGGGAAATTACCTACACTACGCTGGTGACCTTCGGTGGAGCATTCTTTGCGTCGTTTCCGCTATTCTATTCTACTAGCTTTGGGGGAGCGTACTATGTGTGGATGCTGATACTACTGGTATTTGTTATTCAGGCAATTAGCTATGAGTATCGCTCTAAGGTAGGCAATTTCCTAGGCCGAAAGACCTACGATGCCTTCTTGATGATTAATGGACTTGCAGCACCATTCTTGATAGGATGTGCCGTTGGAACGTTCTTTACGGGGGCTAGCTTTACGGTAGATTTTTCGAGAATCGGCAGCTTGGTGGCAGGTGAAAATATCATTTCGCAGTGGGAATCACCGTGGCACGGTTTGGAGGCACTCGCTGACTATAGAAATTGGATGCTTGGCTTTGCGGTGCTCTTTTTGTGTAGGACTCTAGGTAGCCTATATATTATTAACTCGGTGGAGGATAAGGAGATTGCAGGGCGTTGTAGGCGTGAGATATGGCTCTCGGCACCCGTTACAGTAGTTACGCTACTAGTATTTCTCTTTACCTCGGTTAGCGAAATTTCGGGCTACTACTTAGTGGGGCTTGCTGTGGGGGTTATTGCCATAGTCAATGGGCTTATCGAGTCGCAGTTCAAAAAGAAAAGGGGCGGAATCTGGTACTGCGGTATTGGTACAGTTCTTGTGGTGTTCTCGCTATTTTTATTTGCAGGATACACAGGGGCATACTACCCATCGAATATAGACGCTGCTAGTTCCCTTACAATAGCGAATAGCTCTAGCAGCCCATTCACCCTAGAGGTAATGACCTACGTATCGTTCTTTATTCCAGCAGTAGTTGCATATATCTGGTGGGCGTGGAGAGTGATGAATAGAAAAAGAATAACCGAAGATGAAATAAATCAAAAAAATGAACATTTTTATTGATTTGTTGTAATAATTATGTATATTTGTCTTAGTAACCAAGTTGCGAAAGGATTTTTTACAGGGTAAAGAAAGAGCCTTTCGCACCAAGAAATACGAAACATTATGGAAGAAAATACCAAAATGCGTTATAGCGATGCCGAGCTCGCTGAATTTAAAGAAATTATACTTACTAAACTCGAAAAGGCTAAGGCTGACTATGCCCTTCTGCGCTCGAATATTACTCACGATGGTAGTAATGGCACGGACGATACCTCTCCAACATTTAAGATATTGGAAGAGGGTGCTGCAACTCTTTCGAAAGAGGAGTCGGGTAGGCTTGCGCAACGTCAGTACAAGTTTATTAAAAACCTTGAGGCTGCACTTGTGCGTATCGAGAATAAGACCTATGGTGTGTGCCGTGAAACAGGGAAACTAATTCCTGCTCAAAGACTGAAAATCGTGCCGCACGCTACACTCTCTATCGAAGCTAAAGAGGGCGGCATTAGAAAATAAAAAGGGGGGGGCTTTCTTGAGAGAGTATAGACGATACAGAGGCTATCTGGAAGGGATAGTCGGATGCAGGGTGCAGAAAGTTGCCGTGAATGTCGGTATGGGCTGCCCCAATAGAGATGGTACACTCGCTACTGGCGGGTGTACCTTTTGTGTTAATGAGGCATTTACCCCCTCGTACTGCGACCCCGTAAAGAGTGCCAGAGAACAAATAGAAACTGGTATTAACTTCCATAAACGTCGGTATGCCAAATCGGCACAGTATCTTGCCTACTTCCAGAGCTTTTCGAATACCTATGCCCCACTCGATAAACTAAAGGCAATCTACGAGGAGGCTCTACGCCATCCCGATGTGGTGGGTCTGGTTGTGGGGACTCGCCCCGACTGTGTGGATGAAAAGAAGCTGGACTACTTCGCTGAGCTCCAAAAATCATTGAAATATCTGATCATAGAGTATGGCATTGAGAGCGTCTATGATAGGACTCTGGAGCGCATTAACCGTGGGCACGATTTCGCTACGGCTAGGCGTGCTGTGGAGATGACCGCAGAGCGTGGGCTGCACTGTGGTGCGCACTTTATTGTGGGGCTACCTGGGGAGAGCCGCCAGCAGATACTCGAAGGCATTGATATAATTAACTCCTTGCCACTGTCGACTGTCAAATTCCACCAACTGCAACTCTTCAAGGGTACTGCGATGGTAGAGGATTACCTCAAAAACCCAGAGGATTTTTATTTTATGGAGCTTGAGGAGTATCTAGATTTCTTTTGTGAGATATTCCTGAGGCTTCGAGATGGCATCATTGTAGAGCGTTTTGCTAGCGAAGCTCCACCAAAGTTCATTTATGGGGAGAATCATTGGCAGGGAGTGCGCTATGAGCGTTTGGTGCAGTTGCTAGAAGAGCGGATGGCCGCCCACGGCATAGTAATTCCTTAATAGATATTTTAGTGGGTCAATTTTTAGACGTCCCCTTAATATATATTTTTAGTGATTTTAGCTAATAGAGTATCATTTATGTAGAAAATTTACTTTCGCATAGGTGATATTTTTATTGTTATTTTAATATAAATCGCTACATTTGTGAAGGCAATTTTGCTATTGTGAATATATTGCCCTAACCTATATCATTGCTGTGCAATACATTAAATACAGGGGGCAA